>NZ_LT906451.1:972500-1272500 GCF_900187355.1 Legionella lansingensis
TTTAACTGAGCATGGCGACGTGATTCTAATTCCTTCTAAAGCCATCATGGAGACCCAAGGTGAAAAATCGGTTTATGTTATTAATAAAGAAAATGAGGTAGAAGTTAGAACCATCACTACGGCAGCCGAATATGAGGATCAATCAATCGTTAAATCAGGTTTACAGATTGGCGACGTCATCATGACGAGTGGTTTGCAAAACGTAAAACCGAATCAAAAGGTTATTATAAAAATGAATGGGCAATAGGGGGCCCTATGGTTAAATTTTTCATTCATCGCCCTATTTTTGCTATGGTGATAGCCCTTTTGATGTTGCTCGTGGGTGGTATTTGCATCTTCATTCTGCCGATCGCGCAGTATCCTTCTATTGTGCCTCCACAAGTCCAAGTGAGTGCACAATACACCGGTGCGGGAGCCAATGTTGTTGCAAAAACAGTTACCACTCCTTTAGAGCGCAATATTAATGGGGTAGAAGGCATGATTTACATGTCTTCGGCAAGTACTAACAATGGCAATTCCCTGATTACCATTACGTTTGATGTGGGATATGACGTAGATATCGCTGCAGTGGATGTTTTAACCAAAACAAACACCGCCCAACCGTTGCTGCCTGCAGATGTTACCCAAGGTGGGGTTACTATTGAAAAAGTTTCTAGTAACATGGTTTTGGTGGTCAATGTGTACTCCGAAAATAAGGAGTTCGATGATGCTTTTCTTACCAACTATGCTGATATTCATATTACTCCGGCGCTAAGCAGAATTCCTGGAGTTGGTAATGTTAACAATTTTGGTTTATTGCAATACTCCATTCGTGTTTGGCTTAATCCCAATAAGTTGGCTAGTATGGGGCTTGGTCCTCAAGATGTCATTAATGCTATTCAGGATCAGAATCAACAAGCTGCAACGGGAGCAATAGGTCAACCACCTGTACCAAGTAATGTGCCTTTCCAGTATCAAATTTCCACACTGGGACAATTGAGTGAGCCTGAGGAATTTGCTGATATTATTGTCAGAACGGATGAGAATGGCCAGATTGTTCGCATCCGTGATTTGGGAAGAGTTGAAATGGGTGCAGAAACCTACGTTACCACATCCCAATTAAACGGTGGACCTACAGCCAGTTTGGGTGTTTACCAGTTGCCAGGTTCTAATGCCTTGCAAATTGCTGAGCAAGTTCGTGTGGTCATGAAAGAATTGGCAAAAAACTTTCCCAATGGTATGACATACGTTATTGATTATGATACGACGAATTTTGTTAAGGAGTCGCTCTGGGAAGTAGTTAAAACACTCTTACAAGCGTTGGTATTGGTATTTCTTGTTGTATTTATTTTCTTGCAAAATTGGCGAACGACGCTAATTCCCTGCATTGCAATTCCTGTGTCTCTGATCGGTGCTTTTGCGTTATTTAGTGTATTTGGAGTTTCAATCAATTTGCTGAGTTTGCTTGGCCTCGTTTTGGCAATCGGTTTGGTTGTGGATGATGCGATTGTGGTTGTCGAAAACGTTGAGAAAAAATTGGAGCAACAAATTACCAATGTCAAAGAAGCGGTTTTGTTGGCGACTAAAGAAGTGCAGGGGCCAATTTTCGCTACAACGCTCATTCTTCTGGCTGTGTTTGTGCCAGTAGCGTTTATTCCAGGATTGACGGGGCAGCTTTATAACCAGTTTGCTTTAGCCATTGCTTTTTCAGTGGCGCTCTCAGGTATCAACTCCCTTACCCTAAGCCCAGCACTTTGTGGCATTTTGCTAAAAAAGAAGACAGAAAGCCATTTTTTTATATTCCGGTGGTTTGAGGCTGGTTATGAAAAAGCACTCCGCAAATATAAACATGGTGTTGAGTATTGCCTTAACCATAGAAAATCCGTTTTTCTGATATTTGCCCTCTTAGCTTTAGCAACATTTTTTGTTCTTAACCATCTACCAAGTGCTTTTATTCCTGAAGAAGATCAAGGTTACTTCATTGTGGTGGTTAAAAAACCTGATGCCTCGTCCTTATATCGAACTGAGAAAACAGTCTCCAAGATCGTTGATATCCTGAAAAAAACCGAAGGGGTTTCCGCTATCGTAAGTGTCAATGGGTACAATATTATTGACTCAATTAATCAACCTGATGCTGCAGTTATATTCGTTGTTCTTAACCCCTGGTCGCAACGGAAAACGCCAGAATTAAATGTGCAAGGAATAATGAAGACAGTGCAAAAACAATTTGCACAAATCGAGGATGCCATCATTGGGACCGTCAATGCTCCTTCCATACCTGGATTAGGCTCAGTGGGTGGATTTCAGCTTGAGGTAGAAGATGTTGGGAACTTAGGAATAGACGTCTTGACAGACTCTGTTAACAAATTCATTGCCGAAGCAAGTAAGCGCCCAGAGTTAACACCTTTAGTTTCTGATCTATCGACAAGCGTTCCGCAGCTTTATCTAGATATTGATAGAACGAAAGCAAAAGCGCTTAATGTTCCCATTACTAATTTATTGACGACTTTACAGACCTATTTAGGTGCTTATTATGTCAATAATTTCACCAAATACAATCAAGTCTATCGTGTGATGGTACAGGCTGAAGGGACAGCGCGAGCACAAGTTTCTGACATTAATAAGCTTTATGTAAAAAGTGATAAGGGGGATATGATTCCTTTAAGTAGTTTGGTTAAGGTTCGGTCTATAACAGGGCCTTTTAATGTTCCTCATTATAATCTTTACACAGCCGCTAGTGTAACTGGCGCAGCAGCTCCTGGTTATAGTTCTGGTGATGCGATAAAAGCGGTTGAAGAAACGGCTGATCAGGTTTTTCCTAAGGGAATAAGTTATGAGTGGACAAACATTGTTTACCAACAATTAAAAGCAGGTAATTTAGCTCCATTTATTTTTATGCTTTGTTTAGTGTTCGTATTTCTTTTTCTTGCAGCGCTCTATGAAAGCTGGTCCATGCCTTTCATGATTTTATTAGTTGTTCCTCTGGCTTTATTAGGCGCAGGTCTTGCGTTAACGTTGCGATCCTTGGCCTTGGATGTTTATGCGCAAATTGGCCTTGTCTTATTAATTGGATTGGCAGCCAAGAATGCTATTCTTATTGTTGAGTTTGCTAAGGATAAGCGTGAAGCAGGGGCATCCATTTTCGATGCAGCTCTGGAGGCGGCAATCTTACGCTTAAGGCCCATTTTAATGACAGCCTTTGCATTTATCTTAGGCACCTTACCTTTGGCTGTGGCAACCGGCGCAGGTGCATCCAGCCGTCATTCGATTGGGACTACGGTGATGGGTGGCATGTTTTTAGCAACGATTTTGAGCTTATTTGTTGTTCCAGTGTTCTATGTGACTATAGAGAGCTTAAGAGAGCGAGGGCTACGGAAGAAATAATGGCCATAAAACCGTTTCCCTACACACTTATCGATTTATCCCATAGCTTGTCTGGCTTCATTCCTAGCTGGGAGGGAGATTGCGGTTTCCAGCATCAAACTGTTTTAGATTATGACGATAGTGATTCTGAGATAGGTTTTCGCGTACAACGTCTTATTATGGATGCGGGAATTGGTACACATATTGATGCCCCTGCACATTGCGTTAAAGGTGGTAAGACCATAGCTGATCTGGATTTAGATCAGTTGTTGGCTCCTTGTGTAGTCATTGATGTTTCTACAAAGGCCACAGAAAATACTCAAATCACCGCCAAAGATATCTCTTATTTTGAAATGAACTATGGAAAAATTCAGGAGCATTCTTTTGTTATCCTAAGAACCGGCTGGGAAAAGTATTGGGTCGACCGAGACAAATATCGGAATAACTATATTTTTCCTTACGTTGCTCAGGATGCAGCTGATATGTTATTACAGCGTAATGCGGTAGGACTTGGAGTAGATACTCTCTCTCCCGATCGACCTGATGCAGGCTACAACGTTCATAAGACTTTCTTAGGAGCGGGAAAATATATTGTAGAAAATGTGGCAAATGCTGGTTGTCTTCTACCATTAGGAAGTTATATCTTAATTTTACCTATCAAAGTTGAAGAGGGAACTGAGGCACCGGTTAGGTTGGTGGCATTGGTTGAGAAGGGGTTAGTTTAAAGTTTTCTGTTAGTAAAAAGGTAGTATATGAAGATAAGTTATGAAGATTTTGCTCGTGTTGATTTGCGTTCTGGAACCGTAGTGAAGGTGGAAGAATTTCCGAGAGCAAAAAAACCGGCATCTAAAGTCTGGGTCGATTTTGGCGAAGAAATCGGTATCTTACAAACCTCTGCTCAAGTCACTAACTACACACGAGAATCGTTGTTGGGAAAATCAGTGGTTGGCTGTGTAAATTTAAGTGAAAAAAATGTGGCTGGATTTACCTCACAATTTTTATTGGTGGGTTTTACTGATGCAAATGGAGCTATTTGCTTAATCACCACGGATTATAAAGTCCCCAACGGCCAAAAATTGCATTAGGGGATGTTGATATTATTAAGATTAAAATAATATCTTTTTGATTCATATTCTGTCATTCCCGCGAAGGCGGGAATGACGCAGCTTGATGTGCAGTTTCAAATTTTCTAACTATCAGAATTCAATCCTTGGTAACTAATTTCTCCTAAATATATATTTGAGTAGTATCATAAGCCTTGTGAATTTCTGTAGTAGCAGTCCTCGGGTCCGTATCTTCCTGCGGTGGTGTATGCTCAGGTTTAGTTTCATTATTGTCTATTTTTGATGTGTTTACGGGACGACGAGCAAGATCAGATGTAGGTTTAACAGATTTTCCAAGAGCTGTTTGCATTTTTTTATGGGAATCGGGGTTCTTCTCTTCTTCCTTCGTAGCCAGCTCGTTTTCTTCTTTCGGAGCGTAAAATGTTACCATGCTTGTTTGCAGTGGGCTATCATCCAAGAACAAATCTTTAACCTTATTTTTCTCAAGGGCAGATAAAAGTTTATGACTGTGTTGAAGTTCTGGGCTGCTCTCCATGTCTTTCATGTTAGCTTCCAGTCTGTTAGGAACGGTTTTGGCCCATCCAAGCCAGACGAAGAATTTTTCCCAGAACCAGGCTTTATGATAGTTATAGGTGGCTACTTCATCCTCAATATATTTGTGAGCTTGAGTTTTAAAGCAATCGAAATCTTTTTTAAATTCTAGATCTGTTATATTCGTGCTCAAGTATTTATTTAAATATGTAAATATCTCTGTTAGCTCTTCTAAGGTAAGGGTTTTATTCTCAAGTTTGGGGGATAAACTCTTCATTCTCATTCTATTTAGATAATCTCCATAGTCTTTCTCCACCTCGAGTAATGTTTTGCTTAGGAGTTGGTTAGCGAAAGATGTTTCCTTCACATTTTTGTTTGGTTCTAGAAAACGCTTACCTTCTTCAATAGCTTGATAAAGAGTTTCGAGATATTTTTTTTGTAACTCTTTTTTATTAGTCATCTGGACTTGGTTTGCAATTTTTTGAATGGTTTCTATTTTGATTGCCACCTCACGGAAAGAGATTGAGGAAACCTTTTTTTGTTTAAAGAGTGTTAAGAGCATGAGCTCAGCATCGTAGTCGAGTAATGAAAGATTATCCTTATAACCGGCCAATGCGTCTTTAAGCTCAGTGATATTGATATCTTCTTCGCCTTTTTGTATTAACCCACGCAATGCAGTAGCGACAGGAAAAACCTCCTGTCCATGAAGTTTATTTAATTCAACGCAAAACTCTTCAGGGTTAAGGTGTAATTTCTCTGAAGAAAGCATGTTCGAAAAAGTCTCTAAACTAATTCGTTGATTAGGATTATTCCTTGTTAGTGCCTGACTTAAAGTAAGTAAATTTCGTTCTTCCACACTAGGATTTGGAATAAAATCAAAAAAATTAACCCGCTGAATATTAATTGAAGCCTTTCCCATCACTAAAAATAATTTTAATGCTATTCCCACTTGGAAAGACATATAGGGCACAAGATCAATCTCTGGGGGTTTCTGCTTCTTCTGGAGATGTAATCTTCTTAATCGAGCACCAAAGTTATTTCCCGCTTTATTGAGATGTTGCGTCAATTCTGGAGGTGAATAAAGGGGACTGGTTCTAACTTCTGTAATAGGGATTTTTCTCTTACTTAAAAGAGTCTTTCGATCACTTACTTGAATTTTGTAAGTTGTGATAGTTCCATGATCGGTCTCAGTTAGCTGAAAATCAACAAGAAAATTTGAAAGTTTAATATCCGGATGATATAGGCCTAGTGCAATTAGCTCTTGGCAAAATCGACTGATCTGAGCAAAATAAAGTTGGGCTTGTCGAACGATATCCTCTATTTCCAGCTTATCGGCAATGTGTTCTAAATCTCCTCCTGTTGCGTATCGGCTGATACTAACAGGTTTATAACCCCCTTTTTCATCTCGCTCCATGAAAGTAACATAGTCAGGAATAAAAAATCTCGCTATGGGGTTAGATTGTAACCGCTGCTCATGTTCTAAATCGTCACGATCCTCTTTGCGAATGACTAACATTATGTCTGAATTATGTGCTTTAAGCTTGAATAGGAAATTGTCATTATTTACTTTCCTTCCTAAGCGTTTTTCTTCTTCCTTTGCAAATTCCTTGTCCATAGTAAACGTTTTGTCTTCTCGGTTTTCTAAACGTGCTTCAGCTTTCGCTAGACAGAAAGGCAGCATATGACGATGCTCTGCTAATAATGCTTGTACTGCAGATGAAGATTGAATTAAATGAAACATGTTGGTATGAGTTTTATGCAAGCGACCTTGCAACTCATCCAAATCTTCTTCTGCTTTTGAAAGATCAGATGATGTCTTTTCTTTCTCTGATTCCAGCTTACACTTTTGTTTTAACATGTTGCTTAAAATCAAGTAACGCTGATTCATGAGCTCATAAAATCTTAGAACGCTTGTTTCAGAGTCCAAATCCTCTTGCGTTACTTCCTCATCAATACTTTCTTTTTGCTCATTTTTTGCTTTCAATAGACTGGCATATGCAGCTGAATATTCTCCGCTTCTAAGAAAAATCGATGCATCTCGATGTATTCCGAAATGCTGTAGTTCTCCATGTAAGCTATTTGTCTTCTGAAATGTTTTCTCTATCTCGAGATCCTGCTCAAGCCTACTCTTCAGTATGCGCGTTTGTTCAAGGGCTTTCTCTAAACCGTTTGCCTCTTTAAGCTCCTTCTCTAAGCTTTTTATCTGTCTGAGCGCTTCTGCTCCAGGGGAAGACTTCTGAAGCGTCTTTTCTAAGTCGTTTGCTAGCTGAAGAGCACCTTCCAGGCTGTTACGCTTAAGAGTCTCTTGCAATTTAAGTCTCTGTTGTAGAGCTTCTGTTAATTGTCCTGTCTGTTGAAGTGTCTGCTCTAAACCATCTACGCACCTAAGCGATTCCTCTGGACCAGTTGTCTGCTCTCTAATTTCCTTCTCTAAGTTGGTTGCTCGTTTAAGCGTTTCCTGAAATATGTGTGTCTTTTTCTTAAGCGCTTCCTCTAAGTTGTTTGCTTGCCGACGCAGCGTTGTCTCTAGTTTTTTGGCCTGCTGAAGCTGCTTTCGTAATGGGCTTTTCTGATTTAGAGAGTCATCTAAGCTTTTTGCTTGCTGAAATATTGTTTTATCGGGGTCTCTTATTTGCTTGAGCGTTTCCTGTAGTTCCTCTTGTGCTTGCGTAAGTGACTCTTGTGAATCAATGTCACTTTCTTGCCCAAGCATTTCTTGTAACGTATCTAGTTGCTTAAGCGCTTCCTCTAGGTGGCTTGCTTCCTCAAAGTCTTTTTGTAATTCGGTTACCTGCTCAAGTGTCTTTTTTAAACATTTTTTGTAATTAGCTGCCTGCGTTAAATTGCAGGACAGCTCAAGTGTTCTTCCTAATGTTTCTGTCTGCCGAAGCGCTTTTTTTATGAGCTCTGTTCGTGTATCAGTAAACAATCTATTCTCGTTTCGCCAATCATAAACCGCACTTATAATTATACTCGTGGCTCCAAGAGCTGCGGCTTCAGGACGCTCTTCGAAAAATTCAGCTTCACACTGTTCAACGATAGCTCTCGAGTACATGTCGATTTGTTCAAGGAACATCAACTGCTCGGAACTACCTTCTTCAGCTTTATTAAAACTGTCGATCAATGTAGATAGAATTGTATAACGTGGATCTGTGAGTGCTTTTTTATCAGAGATGATGGGCTTAGAAAGCTTATGTAATGGCATAATTTAAATAAGACGAATAAATTAAGTGTTGTCTATTTTAACACGATGTCAAATTTAGAACAATAAGTTAATATAATGTACTTTTGTGACCATTGCAAAACAAAGGTTGCATATTTTATTTTTAACTGGTGTTTTAGCTATAAATTACGCTGAGCTAAAAAACCAGTGTAGAAACAAATACTTTTTTCTGACAAACTAAATTCTAAGAAATTTTAGGGTGTGTTGATAATTGGTACCAAACCTACGTGCCGCGACTTGTTCGCGGCACGTGTTGGGGGCATTGTCGACACACTTTAGAGAATTTGTTTAGGAGATTTGATTATGAGAATACTAATTATCGGGGCTTCTGGCACCATCGGACGAGCCATCGTAAATGAGTTGCAATCACGTCATGAAATGATTAGCGCGGGTTTTAATTCAGGTGATATTAACGTTGATCTTAAGGATAAACACTCAATTGAGCAAATGTTTAACAAAATTAAGTCGGTGGATGCAGTAATTGTGGCGGCGGGTAAGGTGCATTTTGGTGATTTCATGCAAATGGATGAAGAGGAATTTAGCGTTGGTTTAAAAGATAAACTAATGGGACAAGTGAATACGGTATTAATAGGAAGGCATTATGTAAATGAAGGCGGCTCGTTTACTTTAACGAGTGGTGTTTTAAGTGATGATCCAATTCGTTATGGTTGTTCGGCGTCACTGGTTAATGGTGCTTTGCGTTCCTTTGTTATCGCAGCGGCAATAGAAATGCCAAAACGACAACGTATTAATTGCGTTAGCCCAACTGTCATTGCTGAATCAATGGAAAATTATGCAGAATATTTCAGAGGCTATGAGCCCGTGCCTGCTGCTCGTGTGGCCCTGGCTTATAGTAAAAGTGTGGAAGGCTTACAAACTGGCAAGATATATAATGTACAATAGTTTAGAAAATGTCTACAAAGCTTTCCCTTGCGAGAGTTTTATGCGTGGGGGACTAGTTCTCTTGCGCTCAGGAAAAACATCCTTAAATTGCAAATTAGTTGTTTGTGGGATGAGATGCCGACGCTTATCGAAGCCTCCAATTTTGTAAATTAGGATGGGGCCGACAAAGCTTATCACTCCCATTACAAAGGCGATTTTATAGCTTGGATCAGGATTTAGAATCAGGAAAGTCATACAGGCTAACATCAGAATAATAGCGACAATGCCGGTATAAGGGGAGCCTGGTGTTTTATAACTTAAATCCTCAGTGGTATAACCTGCTTTATATAAGCGTTTGCGAAAATTAATTTGTGCCCAACAGAGAGAAATCCAAGCGGTGGCTCCGGTAAAGCCTGAGACAAGCAGAAGAGCAATATATAGCATGGACTGACCAAAAAAATAGCCTGCGGCCAACAATAACCAAATCGCAATTAAAGTGACGATGCCTGCGTTTTGTGGGACTGCATTGCGATTTAACTTGCTTAATTTATGTGGTGCCATACCATTGCGAGCAAGCGCATTTAATGATCTCACGATGCCATAAACGCCCGAATTTGAACAAGAAAGAGTAGCACTAAGGGTGACAAAGCTGGTAGCCACACCTGCCCACTTTAAGCCGTAGAAATCAAGCGCATCGGCAAATACTGAATTTGCAAGTCCTGCTTTTTGCCAGGGAAAAATCAAAACCAAACAAAAAACCGGGATGATATAGATAAAGAGAATTCTAAACGTTACTGTGCGAATTGCACGTGGTATCATCCGAGCTGGATTAATTGACTCTCCAGCAGCAAGACCGATAATTTCAGAGCCCTGATAATTCACGAGCAGTAAAACCATGGCTGTTAGCAAAACCATAGGCCCATTAGGGAAGAGTCCTCCTTGATCAAAAATAAACTTACCGCCAATAATCCCACCTGGTTGTGGCCCGTGGATGATACCAAAGAAAATCAAAACCGATAGCCCAACAAAACCCATAAGGGCGGCAATTTTGATAATAGCCAACCAAAATTCAATCTCACCAAAAGTACCCACCTTGGCAATATTGATATAAGTAATCAGGAGGCCGAAGCAAACAGCCCAGATATAGCCATTTATTCCAGTAAAATGTTGCATGATGATCCCACCTGCAATGCACTCTGCTGGTATATAAGCGACCCAACTGATCCAATAAGACCATCCCACACCACAAGCAATGGTTGGAGAGATAAAATCAGCGGTATACGTGATGAATGAGCCTGAAATCGGAATTGCAACAGCAAGTTCTCCCATGCAGAGCATGGTTAGATAGATGATTAAACCGCCAAGCATATAGGCGATAAAAACAGAAGGGCCGACCTGGTTGACAACTGCGCCTGTTCCTAGAAAATAGCCGGAGCCAATAATTCCGCCCAATGCAATCAATTGAACGTGACGGTCTTTAAGACCTCTTCTGTAACCGCCATCGTTTATTGGCGCGGCACTGCCTTTGTTATGAGTACTCACTAACTGTTTAATCTCTCTCAAAGTGAAGGATGAATGGCCCGAAAAATTGTACAATAATTTTGTATTTTGTCCATAAATTTTTACGTCAAAATACACAGAAGGAGATTTTTATAAGAAAAAAGCTTAGAACGCAAGAATTATTTTTTTGAGTGAATCACTAATTTATAAGAGTGGTTATTTTGCTATGAGAAACTGTTAAAGGGTCAACGATGTATAGATTTAGCTTCGCATAGACAAAAAATCAAAATGGTGTCTTTGCGAGCATTAGCGAAGCAACCCAGATCGAACTTTGAACAAAGATTTGTACTTGATTGCTTCACTTCGTTCGCAATGACGGTATAAAAAATTTTGGGATTAAAATGAATATCTTATCAACTGAGCGTATCGTAATTAGAGAATGGCAAGATTCTGACCTTTTACCCTTTGCTCTAATGAATGCTGATAGCAAAGTCATGAAATATTTTCCCGCCAGGCTTACAGAACAAGAAACAAGGGCTATGGTTGAACGAATACAAGCACACATTCAACGTCATGGATTTGGTCTTTGGGCAGCTGAACTTAAAGCAACAAAAGAGTTTATTGGATTTATCGGTTTAAATGTCCCTTCTTTTACAGCACATTTTACTCCTTGTGTCGAAATTGGCTGGCGTCTGGCTCGATCATTTTGGGGGCAAGGATTGGCCACTGAGGGAGGCAAGGCTGTGTTGGACTATGCTTTCGACAAGTTACACGTGCAGGAAATTGTTTCTTTTACCTCAGAGAGGAATAAACGGTCACAGCGGGTCATGCAAAAAATAGGGTTGTCTCATGATAAAAAGGATGATTTTCATCATCCCAATTTACCTATTGAGCATCCTCTTTCGTGGCATGTTCTGTATCGTTTGTTGCAAAAAGATTGGCAAACGCGACAATCAAGTATGACGAACGACGTTTTATAATGTTCTATTTATCATAAGGCCAAAGAAGCTTCTTCGCGACCGGACTCAATTTCCATTTTGAGACTCTGCAGATTTTTTATTTCTAAAAGAGCATCAGAAAATAGTTTGGCAACAGGGTGCTCAGGAGAAAATTTAGCACATTCCATTGCTTTTTTAAGCCGCTGGGTTAATTTTCGGCATTCTGTACTGACCGGCAGGAGAATGCTATACAACCGACTGTTTTGGGGAATAGAGACAAAGAATGAGCCATAGGAATATTCTTTTTCTATAGCGCTTTGAATCTCACCCACCTTTTTCTGACAGTGAAATAATTTTGCCAGAGGTTTTGTTAAGCAGGGAATCTCATCATTTAGTTGGAATAAAGCGTTAATCTGGGTGGACCGATTAGGGTGTCTTCCGTAATTATTGGCTTGACCGTCATAAGCGTGAACTTGATTCATTAACTTTTTCATCAAACTCTCGAAGTTATAATTTTGAATTGGCGCTAGCTGGTTCTTGATGGAATTAAGATAAAGGTTTGCTGCAGTAACCACTTGTTGCTGCCATGCTTTGCTCACTTTAAATAACGACTCCCAGTCTTGGATAGGCAGAAAAGAGATGATCTCACACTGTATCTCTACAGGTAAGAGTTGGATGAAAAGACTATTTATTAAAGCTTCTTTAATATGAGGAATCTCATATTCTTTATTGTGAATGATGCTAATGCTCAAATCAGGATTTTGAGCGATTGCTGCAAGAACAATGTCTTGCAAACGAGCAGGGGTGTTGGTTCGTGTTTTACCTGGCATTTTTGATGATATCAGAGCTATAAATTCAAATAACATACATCATGATAATCAAAAATTCAATTACGATGAAATGCTATCAATCTGTGCTCCATAAGATCAATTATTTTGAATGTGAATTTAGAAGATCGCTTGATATTTTGCACGCTTAGCTCAAATTTTTTTGAATTTGTTATTAACCAATAATTAACGGTTAATTATTGACTCTTGGTAAGGCTAAAGCTATTTTCTTGCAGGCAAGATGCTTGCCTCAAGTTTCCTCAACGAGGTATGGAATAAATACAAAGATAGGATTTCTAAATGAAGATTTCAAAAATTAAAGAATGTCTTGAGGGTTATGATGCAAACAAGGGCTTCAGCCGCCGTAATCTAAAAGGCGAGCCTCATATCGAAGAATTACGTCAATTTTATGATCCCATTAAAGAAGAAAATAGGGATTTAACACCCGAAGAACACTTGAAATTGGTCAAAATTTGCCTCGGAAAAAATACTTGGAATGATTCAGAGAGCAGTAAAGCCCTTGATGGCCTCTTAGACCAATTAGGGGGGAGGGAGGCACTGCAACGGTTGAAAGATCACAAACGGTTAACCATGACGACGGTTGTGCTCATCGAAACAAATAAACAATTTGCTGATGAGTTATCTCATTTTATCGTTTTATTAAAGGGTGTTGTTACTGGTGAGCCTCTGCGAACATTGATAAAACAGATCGATTTATCAACGATTCAACCAAAGTTAAAAGACATAAGGTCTCTAAAAAAAGCAAACTTGCTTTGTCAGGAAACAGTGTTATTAGTGGCCAAATGTGAAGCAGAAGCAGCGACTGCAATGGCTAACACAATATTGCTCTTGGATAAGCATAAAATCGGCAAAGAAGCTTGGGATTATTTGCCTTGTTCTATTTACATCGGTTCTATTTACAATATTTTGTTACGACTTGAAAGTACTGATCCTAACTTGATTGCACCCCATTTAAAAGCCATATGCAATCTCGAGAAAGACAGCTTATTGCTTTCAGAGATCCTCGATGAGCTCAGTCAAATAAAGGGATTTATATTTCGTGAGACTGGCTGGAATACAGAATATAATTTGGATGCCATCATTGTAAGTATTATTGCTGGGTTTGGCACAAAAATAGCAATAGCTTTCGAAAAATTAAAGACGTTCAAACTCAGTCCCCATCTAGTTCAACCCATTTTGGAGACAATATTTAAGTTCCCTGAATGCTATGACAAATTTCTTGATGGAGTGGGAAATCTCCTGCAAAACGATCTAATGGATAAAGACAATCTAGGAGTCATCTGCCGCACTCCAGGATACGCAGATGACCTTGCTTTTTTGTTAAAAGAATTAAAGGATGGTCAATATTCTCCCGAAACGAAAGAACTGGCACTGAGGGACCCAGAAAATGCGACGATTGTGGGCAGTATCATGGTCTATCTTGATCTTAAACTTTTTAATGCAGAAGATGAATTATTGCAGACAAACGCTAAGCTGACAAAGAAGAATATCCTCTGCCAAGAATTATTGAGTAAGAAATTAATGAGAGTAGAGCTCCTTGATCTATTAGCTGATCTAGAAAGTGCAGAACTTCTCAATCTTCCGAATATTGAAAAATTAATTAAGCATGCTCAATTTTTCCGAGTGGTAGAAAGTGCTTGTACCTGTTTATTCGATAGCGACAAACTTGATCAAAGGAATTTTGATCTACTTTTTGAGGATCCTGAGCATGCTTTAAGCATTGTGGAGGTATTAGGAGCGAAGCCTCATCCAGTGACGACTTCTGAAGAAAAATATACCAATAAAGGAGCCAAAGATTTTGTTCGTATTAGGGAGGTTGCACGAGTGTTTGCCCAAGGGCATGCTCAGCATAGCTTTTTTCGTCTCCCAAGCGAGCCATTAGCTCAAAAAATAAAGGTATTTTGCAAACTTAGCAAGCAAGATCCCAGTCAATTTGAACCTGCGGTGCAGCTTGAGGTTCAAAAGCAAATTTTAACTAAAATCGTGCAAATGTGTGGGAATGGATACCTTAAAAAAGAGGTGGAGCAGGCAATCGCTTCTGATTTTTTTGCTAGACCTTCATGAGGGTAGATTAGAATTGTTTTGGTTTCCCTAACCCGTCCCGCTGCGCGCGTCGACCTCTCCCACAAGGGGAGAGGCATTTTTTCCTTCTCCCCTTGTGGGCTTGTGGGAGAGGGTAGGGTGAGGGTTTTAAAAGAATGGCTACCTCAAGAAATTCCACAAGTATTTTCTTCTAAAAAGTGATGTGAACCCCATTTTTTTATATAGGGACAAACTGGTTTCCGCTGCTTCTAGAAAACAAAGCTCTACTCCTAATTTTTTTACCTCTTCTAAAGCGTAAGACAATAAATAGCGGCCGTAACCTTTTCCTTGATAAGAAGGTACGGTTCCAAAATCATCGATGCGCGCAACATTGTTGGTAAAAGAAAGCGTTAGGGAGGATATGGGGTCGTCATCAATAAACAAGGTTAAATGGCGCAGTTGTGATGGTTTACTCAGTGCGTGTTCATGAGTTTGTAGATAAAGAGCGGTTAATTCTTCTGTGGAATGAAAAGCTTCTATCAAGGGTAACATCCAGGCTTTTAAATTCGTGTCAGTCGATTTAACTAATCGATCCACTTGCGGTTCAAACTGCGGTTTCTTATTAATCGCAATAACCATTGGTGTTGCATTTTCAGCGTCTTCAAAGTAAAGACGAGCCAAAGATTCCTCCAGTTCATGCTCTAAATAATGTTCAGAGAGTACCGCAGCCCAGGGTAAATTTTTCGCGCAAAAAAATTGGTCGCACTCGCAAAGAAAATCTTTGAGGTTATTGATGTCCTTATGCATGACAACAAGATTTAAGCTTGCTACAGGCACACCGGTTATATAAACTGCAGTCTCATTCTCTAAGATGAAGGATTCTCGGCTTATCGCTTTGAAGAAATAGTCTTCGCACTGATAGAAAAGGTCTATTAATTGTGCATTCATAGAGAGATTTGTTATAAATTTCCTGATAGTAGTGGCGGAGAGAGAGGGATTCGAACCCTCGATACGTTGCCGTATACACACTTTCCAGGCGTGCGCCTTCGACCGCTCGGCCATCTCTCCTCAAGCGCGAAGAATATACTCATCTACCCAGGAAATCAACCGCGAGTAGGAATATCAGGAATTCATAGGGATAGTATATAATTACAGTATCTTTTTTAGCGTAATGAATAGATATGATTACCAAAATCACTCTTGCCATTCTATGCGTTATGTCTTCAGCAAAACTTTTTGCTTTCCCATGTTTTTTTACTCTAGCAAAGGATAGTTGTTGGGCTAACTATGAAGTAAAGGTTATTGTCATCGATGCAACGACAAACAAACAAATTTTAACCATTGATCTCCCTAAGGGAAAATCTTGGGGAAGACAGTTATTCACTTGTGAACCTGCGCAACGATTCTATTATCAAGCGACTTATCAGCCTGTATTTTGGCAAAGTGAGATCGGCAAAACCTACAAATCGATACGCTACTGGTCTTTGCCAGCCTCTATAGGTCCAAAGGAAACAGCTTGGAACATTCCTGTTTGTTTTGCTGCTAATTTTGCGGCTGTACCTCTTCCCCCAGATGCAGTTGGAAATTGCGATTGTGGCTGGGAAAATATTCCTCCACCACCACCACAATAGAGTCTGTAAGCTCAACTTAGGAATGAAACATGGAAATTGACTTATACGGTAACGCAAGCGTTCACGTATAAGTCAACTTGGTAGTTCTGGAACTCAGATAAAGAAGGCTTTCATTCGCAGCAATGACACTGTATTATCCTCCTTCATGGCTGAGAGAGAGGGGTTATAGGTGACAACCTTAAGACAGCAAATTGCACAGATGCTAATCATGGGGTTCTCAGGAACAACAATTGATCAATCCAGTCCTGTCAGACGTTGGATAAATCAGGATGGGATAGGCGGTGTTTTGTTATTTGACTATGATGTAAGCCAGCAACGCCAGGGTAAGAATCTCGTGGATCGTACTCAAATTCAACATTTGACGAATCAACTTCAGCAAGCTGCACTTTCAAGTCATCAACAAATGAAACTCCCTCTTTTTATCGCCATTGACTATGAGGGAGGGACGGTTGATCGTTTAAAGCATGTGCCGGGGTGTACGTCTACGATAAGTCCCTGTGAACAAGCCATGCTTTCAAGAACGGATTTTCGTATTGAAGCTAATAAGATGGCAGAAAATATAAAATCCTTAGGTTTTAATCTTAACTTTGCCCCAGTGGTGGATTTAGAGCTCACAAAAGAACATGGCATCATAGGGAAGTTAGGACGTAGTTTCTCTTCCCGGCCCGACAGGGTTAGTGCGATTGCTAAATCATTTGTGGATACTCATGCTAAACATGAGATTGTTTGTTGCTACAAACATTTTCCAGGTCATGGTAGTGCCTTGGGAGATACTCATGCTGACTTTGTTGATGTCACTGACACGTTTCAGTCGGCTGAGCTTGAGCCCTATAGGATTATGGCCAAGGAGAAGAGTTTTCCGGCAATGGTTATGACAGCCCATGTCATTAACCGCAAGCTTGATCCTAGTGGCTTACCGGCGACCTTATCAAAAACAATGTTATCCCTATTGCGACAAGAACTTGGTTTTGACGGTGTAGTCATTAGTGATGATTTACAGATGCATGCTATAGCCAAACACTATTCTTTGCAGGATGCGTTGTGTTTAACGATTAATGCAGGAGCTGACATGTTAATTTTTGCTAATCAATTAGGAGAAATTACTGCCGGTGAAGTGATCGATAAGATAGAAGAGCTTGTCAGTTTAAAAGTAATATCATCGGAACGTATCGCACAAGCTTATGCGAGAATAGTGCGCTTAAAGCAATTTTATAGCTGCAAAAGGAATTTCGTGCAAAATTAACTTGACCTAAAAAGAAAATATGTTAGCATATGATCTCTCTGTACAAAAAATAAACTAACTCATGATGATTATGCACGACCCTTCTGATTTACCTTCATACACAGTAATCTCTTCTCCGGCATTCTTCTCCCATATTTGCTGCTGCTGTTGTTGCTAACTCTTTATTTTCCGCACCCCAATTAATGAATTCTAGAAGGTAACTCAGTCATGTGTGCACAACATTCTTCAAAGAAAAAGTGGTTAAGTACTCCAGTGTTATACGCTATTATGATCATTCTTGGTTTACTTAGCGGTTATTCGGATTTCCCTTTATTAAAAACATTTGGGCTATTTATCGCAGATGTCTTTATCAAGATATTTAAATGCATTAGTTTACCCATTATCGCTCTCTCCATCATCGTCACTTTAGCCAATTATCGTGCGGATGGTGCCATGCGAAAAATTTGGCGTCGAGCCATGTCTTATACATTGGGGACAACCCTGATTGCTGCAGCAATTAGCTGTCTTTTGTATTTGCTTATTCAGCCTGGTATGGTTGGTATTATAAAGCAAACCCCGGTTGCTCCTGAAACCACCAAACTTGGCTACTTCGAGCATATTGCTAACCTTATTCCATCGAGTATTCTGGCACCTTTTTTAGAACATCAGGTTATGGGCGTATTGTTGATTGGGATAGTCGTGGGAGTGGCTATACGGTTTATTCCTGAGCCTGAGGCTAGACAGACTATTACGCAATTTTTCCGTGGAGCGCATGGACTGTTCATGGTAATAACCAATTGGATTATCGCAGTTATTCCTATAGGTTTATACGGATTTATTACCACAACGGTAGTACAACTGCGGGATGGTGTGGCAATTAAAGGGATTGGGGAGTATTTGCTAATTGTCGTTCTTGCGAACTTAATTCAAGGGTTAGTTGTCCTGCCATTATGGTTAAAGTCACAAGGGATAAAACCCTTCGCAGCTTTTAAAGGCATGTTGCCTGCGCTGTCTGTTGCTTTTTTCTCAAAATCATCAGTGGGTACACTACCTGTGACTATGGAAACGGCAGAGAAAAACTTACAAGTTAAGCCTGAGGTAAGCCGTTTTGTATTACCGCTATGCACCAGCCTGAATATGAACGGTTGTGCGGCATTTATTTTTGCAACAGTTATTTACCTTATGCAAAATCACGGTATCGTCATTTCCTTGCCTATGATGGCATTGTGGGTGGTGATTGCCACTATAGCAGCAATAGGTAATGCTGGAGTTCCAATGGGTTGCTTCTTCTTAAGCGCTAGTTTGCTCGCCAGTATGAATGTACCTATTACCTTAATGGGGGTCATTTTACCGTTTTATAGTCTTATCGATATGCTTGAAACGTCATTAAACGTTTGGTCTGATTCTTGTGTGGCCAAAGTTGTTAATGAAAAAGTGAATGCTGATCAATACTTGGCCCAACAGCTGCCTGCTATTAGCCCTGAACTGGTGACGGAGTAGCTATTTACTGCAATGTTTAGGGAC
Organism: Legionella lansingensis; assembly: GCF_900187355.1. Taxonomy (NCBI): domain Bacteria; kingdom Pseudomonadati; phylum Pseudomonadota; class Gammaproteobacteria; order Legionellales; family Legionellaceae; genus Legionella; species Legionella lansingensis. The sequence continues at coordinate 991,228 of NZ_LT906451.1, forward strand.
GTCCCTAAACATTGTCTCGAAATGTTTCGTGATGTAATTAATTTCTTCCAGGGCTTCTCTTGCATGGTTAGATAGAAGATGATGTTCATCTTTGATATTTGCCAAAGAGTAAGCCACCTCTAGCATAACGACAGAAAGGTATTGTAATACTATCTCACTTTTACTTTTTTTAAATGACGATACCTCATCAATAAGTGCAATAGTCATTTCAAGTTCGTCGTTATGAACTTCATTCTGTAATTTCTTTAACTCTTTATTCAATTCCTCTAGGGGGCTCCAGGTCTTAGCTAATAATCCTTTAAATTCCTTTGTCTTAAACTCAGATGGTGCAAACATTCTGGCTCCTCTGATGACCTATAGTTGTTTGGTCGCATCTACAGACACTGCAATATCAGATAAAACACTGACTGCAGCGGTAGTTGCAGAAGCTAAAACGCTTAGCGCCGCTTCACGGAGATTCTTATTTTTTGAAGAGTAAGCAATCGCAGCTATTGTCTCTTGTACCCCATGTCCTTTACTCTTATATTGTAGCCACTGTGCCGAGTGCGTAATCCATGGAGGTTGCACCTCGACACCCTTATCGTAAAATTTGATGTTTTTAGCGAGCTCTGGGTAAGTGTCAGTGAGTCGTTTAACAAAACGTAACTCTTTTGCAGTATAAAACCCTGGGCCACCAGACGTTTTGTCTTTTTTGGCAGGCGCTTGACTAATAAAATCAGGATTATGAAGGTACTGGTCTACATTGAAGTGAACGGTTTTCCCATCCAAAAGCGTTTTTAAGATCCCCGCTTTACATGCTCGATCAATCATTGTAATGTTTTCTTTTGTGATCTGAGACATATCTTTGACTGAAATCTCGTATCGAGGTAATGGAGCGAGTTTGGGCACTTCTTGATAGAATTCAACATAACCCTCCACAAGATGTTCTTGAAGACCAGAGGAAACATCGCTGCCATGCCAAATTTTATATCCATACAAACTCTCCTCAGAGCTTAAAGTGGAACTTTGGATGCGGTAGTGATCATTTAAATGATCGATAATGAGGTTACCCTCTCCCAAAAAGGGTGATAATGCAAACAATATGGCTGATTCATCTATGTTATAGCCATACACTCGGTCACCTACCTGAAAACGTAGCACTTCTAAATCTGATACTTGGCATTCGGCCGGGCATTCGCTGCGAATCCTGTTTAATAATGCTTGCAACTTCTCTCCCACTTGCGTGCCTGAGTATTCCCAAGCGCCACTGGCATTTTGGACATCGGTGAAGAAGTCGAAGATAATTGGCTTTATTTCATTGACAGCCTCTTGTTTTTTTCCTGCATCTAATAAAAGAGTTACTTTATTTAGATTGTTTTCTGTGACCAACATATTATCAACATGTAAAAACAAAAACCATAATAAGATATTAACACGAAGAAAGATAACCGTGAAGATTGACTAACCTAATCATGGTTACGGTTAAGTCAATGTAAAAGCTGTTCGCAGATACTGTAGTAAATAGAACTCAAAACACCCAGGTCGTTCAATGACACACATTCATTCACTTGATGAATGGTTCCATTCAATGGACCTAATTCAATGACTTCAACCCCGTAGGGTGCAATAAAGCGGCCATCTGAAGTTCCTCCGCCGGTTGACAATTCAGGGGTTCTATTAGTCACTTGCTGAATAGCTCTAATACAACTCTCCAACAATTTGCCCTGTGCCGTTAAAAAAGGCTCGCCATTCAATGTCCATTCGATAGTAGGTAGTAATCCATGGTTTTTAAAACAGGATTCGACGGCTGCTTTCAATGTATCAGCAGATTGCTCAGTTGAAAATCGGAAATTAAAATGTAGGGTTAGTTCACCAGGAATAATATTACCCCCATGGCCACCAGCTTTAATATGAGTAATTTGCAAGGAGGTTGGTGGAAAATATTGATTGCCTGTATCCCATGTTCTTGAAGTTAGCTCTGCAAGAACCGGACTTATATTATGGATGGGATTTTGAGCAAGATGAGGGTAGGCAACATGCCCTTGTTTTCCGTGCAAGATTAATTTGCCTGTTAATGATCCACGTCGACCGATTCTAATAACATCTCCCAATAATTGACTACTTGAAGGTTCGCCTATTACACAGAAATCGGGTTTAACCCCTTGCTTATGGAGCTCAGACATAACATAGGGGGTTCCTAAAGCAAATTCATCGCCTTCTTCTCCACTGGTAATGAGAAAGCCAAGACTTCCTGTAAAATGAGAGAGATTTTCCACAAAGCGTGTGGCCATAAGCATCATGGAGGCAAGACTTCCTTTCATATCTGCTGTGCCACGGCCATAAAGGAGGCCATCAATTTCTTCCACAATAAATGGGTCTGTACGCCATTTGTCCACTTCACCTACTGGAACGACATCGGTGTGGCCAGCAAACACTAATAGTGGGGATCCTTGACCCAAGCGTGCAAAAAAATTGCTGACAGGTGGATTGTTAAAGCGCTGGCATTGAAAACCCAGTCCTTCAAGAAAAGCAATCATAAACTCTTGACAATCGGCATCATTGGGCGTAATCGAGGGGAATTCCACAAGTTTAGTGAGCAGGGTTTTTATTTTATTCATTTAACATCTCTTAACAGCTCATTAATACTAACCTTTGCACGTGTTTTTTCATCAACTTGTTTTACAATCACAGCACAATAAAGACTATAATGCCCGTCCTCACTGGGCAGATTTCCCGGGACAACAACTGAACCTGCAGGAATCCGGCCATAGGTGATCGTACCGGTTAAACGATTATAGATTTTTGTGCTTTGACCTAAGAATACTCCCATTGACAAAACGGAATCACGTTCAACAATAACCCCCTCGACGACTTCTGAACGTGCTCCTATGAAGCAATTGTCCTCGATAATGGTAGGGTTAGCTTGTAGAGGCTCCAAAACACCGCCTATACCGGCCCCTCCAGAGAGATGTACATTTTTTCCAATTTGTGCACAAGAACCTACCGTTGCCCAGGTATCAACCATTACTCCTTCATCGATGTAAGCGCCGACATTGACATAAGAAGGCATTAGCACTGTATTTTTGCCGATAAATGCTCCATGCCTAACCATGGCATGAGGAACAACGCGTACCCCGGTGTTTTGGAATTCCTGAAGGCCAAATTCTGCAAATTTAAGTGAGACTTTATCGTAGAATTTTGTGAAGCCTGCATCAATTACTCGATTGGGGTTCAGTCTAAAGGAAAGGAGTACGGCTTTCTTGAGCCACTGATGTACAACCCATTCCCCGTTTTGTTTTTCGGCAACTCGATAATACCCTTGATCTAAACCTCTTAAAACGTCATTTACGGCATCAATGATGTCTTTGGGAGCTGTGTCTGGCGTCAGTTCTTGGCGTTGGTCAAAACCCAACTCAATGGTCGATTGTAATGAGTTCATAATGGTACACATCGTAAGATAATGGCAAGTTAGTATACTCAAAGGAAAGATTTATAGAAATGCTAATGTTAGACATGAAAAACTTCTCGGAGAGCCTGGTTTGCAGTTAACAAGATAGGGAGTATACTCCCTCACAATTAGAATTCGTGGACTAACTATGCGTTTGTTAATCACTGGTGCTGCTGGGTTTATTGGCTTTCATTTAGCAAAACTGCGTTTAGAGCGTGGGGATTCAGTGATTGCTGTGGATAATCTGAATGAATACTATGATACTCGCTTAAAACAAGCCCGTTTGCAGCAATTACAAGCTTATTCAAATTTCCAATTCTACCAAGTAGATATTGCTGATGCTGACAAGATAAATGCCATTTTCAAGCAACATCAGCCTCAACGCGTGGTGAACATGGCAGCGCAAGCAGGTGTTCGTTATTCGTTAAGTCATCCCCATGCTTATGTGCAATCAAACGTAGTTGGTTTTACCACCATCATTGAAGCCTGCAGGCATCATCAGGTCGAACATTTGGTTTATGCCTCAACGAGCTCTGTTTATGGTGCAAATGAAGCGCAGCCCTATAAAGAAAGTGATGAGGTTAATCACCCTCTAACTATTTATGCAGCGACAAAAAGAGCAAACGAACTTATTGCCCATTCCTATTCTCATTTATATCAATTACCTACCACAGGCCTGCGGTTTTTTACTGTTTACGGTCCATGGGGTAGGCCAGATATGGCGTTTTTCTCATTTACTCGTAATATTCTTGCAGGCAAGCCTATAAAAGTTTACAACCATGGTCATATGCAACGAGATTTTACTTATATTGACGATATTGTGGCAGGTGTTTCAATGGCAATTGACAAAATTGCTGCCCCTGATCCAGCATGGTCAGCAATGAATCCAAATGCTGCAAGTAGTTATGCGCCCTATAAAATTTATAATATTGGTTGTGGTAGGCCTGTGAATTTGTTGGACTATATAGAGCAAATTGAAAAGATGACAGACAAAAAGGCGATTAAAGAATTTCTGCCTATGCAACCTGGAGATGTTTTATCAACCTGGGCTAATACAGATCGTTTGCACGACGAGCTTGGGTATTTGCCTAAAGTCGATTTTCGACAAGGCATTTCGCATTTTGTGCAATGGTATTTGTCTTTTTATGGAGCCATTCCTGCTTAGTAATCTCATATTACCCATCAACCGCCGCGCTACGCGCGTCAACCTCTCCCACAAGGGGGGAGAGTAGGGTGAGGGGCATTCCTAAGCTTTTAAGCTAGCAATTAATCTATCCTTTTCATACCAACTATTATTTAGCCAATTCCTAAATTCTTCTTGAGCCTTATCATCTGCGATTAATGAGGGGCTTAAAAATTGTTTAGGGATAGGTAAATGTCTAATGTGTACTTTAATGGCATCAATTCTGCGGCATAAGAAGTCCCAAAGGGAATGTTTGGCGTTTGAGTAAATAATGGTTACATCCAGTAGACTGGTAAATTGATGTCCCATTGTGCTGATGACAAAGCTTAGTCCGCCTGCTTTTGGCTTTAATAAAAATTGATAGGGTGACTTTTGTTCTTTGCTTTTTTGCATACTAAAACGTGTGCCCTCTACAAAGCTCATGATTGTTGCTGGAGCATGTTTGAATAGTTCGATGGCCTTGCTAGCGGCAAGCAGATCTTTGCCTTTTTTATGGGGATTTTTCACCAGATATTCTTTGGAATAACGCTTCATAAAAGGGCATCCCATTGCCCACCAGGCGAACCCCAGAAGAGGAACCCATTTCAGTTGATCTTTAATAAAAAATTTTAAAACAGGTATCTTACGATTAAAAAGATGTTGTAGTACCACGATGTCAAGCCAGCTTTGATGATTAGCGATCACTAGATATGAGTTTTGGCGACTGAGATTCTCTAGGCCATCAACTTCCCAAGTGATGCATTGGGTACGTTTGATATAGGCACTATTGATGGCTGACCACCAACTGGCCACTACATCCACCATTTTAGTGCAAAAAAGTTGCCAATGACGATTAGGAAAAAGTTTTAATACCCCTAGCAAAAGTATAGGGATAAATCCCAAGGAGGTAGACAGAATCAGTATTCCTATGGCCAGAAAACCGTGAAGCTGGCCTCTTATACGTTTTGCTTTTTTCAATGGTTTCTCCTTCCTTACTTAACAACCTTTGAGAGCGTAATCTAAATCAGCAATCAGATCATCGATGTATTCGATACCGACCGAAAGTCTGATAAAACCATCATCAATCCCTAACGTTTTTCTTGTTTCAGCTGGAATAGAAGCATGGGTCATGATAGCCGGGTGTTCAATCAAACTTTCTACTCCGCCTAAACTTTCAGCCAAGGTAAACAATTCACAGCGTGATAAGAACCGTGTGGCTGTATGCACGTCTCCATGAATTACCATAGAAATCATCCCGCCAAAATGGTGCATTTGCTCCTTGGCCAGAACATGTTGCGGGTGACTGGCCAGGCCTGGATAAATCACCCTGGAAATTTTAGGATGTGCTGCTAACCATTGGGCGAGAGCACTGGCATTTTCACAATGACGCTGCATACGTAAGGATAGGGTTTTCAAGCTTCTTAAGACAAGAAAACTGTCAAAAGGACCAGCTATTCCTCCGCAGGAATTCTGTAGGAAAGCCATTCGTTCGGCCAATTCAGGGCTATCTCCAACAACAACGATTCCACCCACAACATCAGAATGACCATTTAAATACTTGGTCGCTGAATGTACAACCAGGTCAAAACCCGCTTCGAGTGGTCGTTGAATCCAGGGTGTGGCAAATGTGTTATCAGCAACGGTAAGAATATTGTGCCGTTTTGCCAGTGTTGCAATTTCATGTAAATTAGCGAGTTTTAACATAGGGTTAGATGGGGTTTCTACCCAAATCATTCGAGTTTCAGGACGAATTGCGTCTTCAATATTTTTGCTATTCGCCATATCGACAAAAGAGAAAGACAGGTTTGATGTACGTGTTTTAACCTTATCAAATAACCTGAATGTCCCACCGTAGAGATCATCTGTAGCAATTACATGATCACCAGAATCTAATAAATCGATTATGGTATTAATCGCCGCCATCCCTGAAGCAAAGGCAAATCCACGTTCCCCTGACTCTAAACTAGCGACACAGTCTTCATAAGCCTTTCTTGTTGGATTATGCGTACGCGAGTACTCGTAGCCTTTATGGATTCCTGGGGCGCTCTGATGATAAGTTGATGTGGCATAGATTGGCGTCATTACTGCGCCAGTACTAGGATCAGGTGTTTGACCCGCATGAATGGCACGGGTATCAAAATGAGTCTTGTCCATAGGAATTCCTTTGTTGCAAATTCACTGCCCGGCAAAAATTACCAGAGCAGTATATAATAATTTAATAATAAGTACTGAATTAACCAGTTATTAAGTTTTAAGAACAGTACATCAAAATGATGTCATTCTAGTGAGGGATGGATGCCTAGGCAAGAAATTAGCTATGAAAAAGTTGCCTCTGCCGCAGAGTCTGTAAAACAGCGGGGGAAGGAACCCTCTCTAACGAATGTTTGTGAAGAGTTGGGGATCCTGTCTTTTACCCCGGAGTTGTCTTCGCTTCTTGAAAAATGGTATAGCAATCAACCGGAGTTCCAGCGCTCCATTAAAGCTCCACTTTCCGAAAATATTAAAATTAAAACAAGCGAAATTCTTGAAAAGAATATCGAGCTGGAAAAATCGCTGTCACTCTTACGGGCCACATTGGAGTCAACTGCTGATGGCATCATGATGGTCAACGGCAAAGGTCAGGTAGTGGATTGGAATCAAAAATTTGTGGAAATGTGGCGTATACCATCCTATATGTTGGAGGTAGGGACTGAAAGTATCAGTTTTGATTACATTCTGGAGCAATTAAGCAATCCCGCAGCGGTCATTGCCGATGTTCAGTATTTATATGAAAACCCAGAGTGGGAAGGTGAGCTACCTTTATTACATTTTAAAGATGGTCGTGTTTTTGAACGCTATACTCAACCTCAAAGGGTTGGATCAGAAATCGTTGGTCGTGTTTACAGTTTTCGAGATGTAACCCAGAAGTTAATGGCTAATGATGAGTTACGTATTCGCGAACGAGCGATTGAAGCCAGTACCCACGGTGTGGCCATAATAGATATTACCAGAGCAGTGCAACCAATCATCTATGTTAATAGAGCCTTTGAGCGCATAACTGGGTATAGTGAAAGACAAACGATTGGTCAAAATATTTCATTAATCATTGGTAGTAAAATCGATCAAGTTAACCAAAAAAGGTTGAATTTAGCTATCCGAGAAGAGCGTGAAGAAACTGTCGAGCTTGAAAGCTACCGTCGTAATGGCGAAATGTATTGGTCGGAATTGAGTGTTGCACCGGTTAGTGACTCATTCGGTAAAATCAAGCATTTTGTATGCATTATCAATGACATAACTCAACGTCGTGAAATGGAAAAGCAGTTGGTTAGGCAAGCTACCCACGATTCCCTTACTGAATTGCCTAATCGAGTTTTGTTAATGGACCGGGTTGAACAAGCTATTCTGCAGGCCAAAAAGAAGAATACTTTACTTGGTTTCATGTTTCTTGATCTCGATCGCTTTAAAATGACAAATGATACGCTCGGCCACAGCATTGGTGATAAATTACTGCAAGCGGTCTCCAATCGGTTACTCATCGCTACCAACGATTTTGATACCGTTGCACGTCTGGGGGGCGATGAGTTTGTTATTCTTTTACCTGATCTCAGTACGGAATCGCAGGCAGAGCAAATGGCACAGGAAATCTTATTTCTTTTAGAAAAGCCATTTCAAATTGATCAACACAGTTTAAAAATAACTGGCAGTATCGGGATTAGTTATTATCCTAAAGATGGTTTGGACTATGAAACCTTAATGAAAAGTGCTGATTTGTCCATGTACCATGCGAAAGATAGCGGACGTAATAATTATCGTGTTTTTGAACAAGAGATGAACAGACGCGTCATCAACCATATGCAACTTGATAATGCATTGCGGGATGCTATGAAAAATAATGAGTTTTACCTGGTTTATCAACCTCTTATTCATTTGAAAAAGCATCGAGTTGTTGGGTTTGAAGCATTATTACGTTGGAATAGTCATCTATTAGGCCAAGTTTCACCTGTTGATTTCATTGGCATGGCCGAAGAAAATGGTTTAATCATCGACATTGGCAAATGGGTTTTAGAACAAGCTTGTATACAAACATTAAACTGGCATAAACAGGGATATAAAGATTTAACCATTGCAGTAAATATTTCTGGACGTCAATTTCGTCAAAGTCAATTGCCTGAAGTGATTCGCGCGGTTTTAAAAGAAACTAGGCTATCCGCAAAGTACTTAGAGCTTGAACTGACTGAAAGCTTATTGGTTGATGATATCGAGCATGCTGTTGAAACAATGTATCAATTAAAAGATATGGGAGTAAAACTGGTTATTGATGATTTTGGTACAGGATACTCTAGTTTGTCTTATCTAAAGCAATTTCCTGTAGACAAATTAAAAATTGATCGTTCGTTTATCTCTGAGTTAGTTAACCAGGAAAATGATGCGGCGATTGCAAGAGCCATTATCAATCTAGGACATAGCTTGAATTTAGAAGTATTGGCTGAGGGAGTAGAGACAGAGCTACAAAAAGAATTCATGATACAGCATGGGTGCGATTACGCTCAAGGGTATTATTTCCAAGCCCCCAACTCCCCTGAGGTCTTAGAGGATTTCCTGAAAGAATATCCTAGCTATAAAGATTAACCCTCTCATTTTACCATCCGCTACCATCCGCTTCCCACAGCTCACTGGCATTAAGTTAATTGATTTCGAATCCCCGGCATCGACCGCGGGGTCCATGATGTCATGGGTACCGCGGTCTGATCCCGGATCGAGTCCGGGAGCGGTAATTAGAGGATAGAAAAAAATCCTTAGCTTAATGTCAGTACAGTTAAGGGAGTGGACAGAACGAAAAACAAGCTATATCCATCAAATAGGTACAATTATTGCTGGGATCTTTTTACGGTTTGAGTTCTCAAACGATTGCCATGAAAACTGGAGGTTTGTGGGTTGTGATGTTGAATTAGTTATGATTGGCTAAAGAAGAAGTCATTGGTTTAGTCACTTTGCCGAGGGATAGTGACAGATGTGTTAAGGAAAGCAAGTCCAAGGTATTGAAACTTGGTGTAAGCGAGTTTTAATAGCCCTGGGGTAGGCAATGGAGAGAAGGATGAGAAGCGTAACCATTATTGGTTCTGGGTTAGCGGGGACTTTATTATCGCTCTATTTAGCCAAGCGAGGTTATGAGGTTGATGTGTTTGAATCGAGACCTGACATTCGTGTAGAAAGAATGGATCGGGGGCGATCAATTAATTTGGCTTTGTCGTGTCGTGGGCTTACTGGTTTAGCTGCGGCGGCGTTATTGACACAGGTTAAAGAAATCATGGTCCCCATGCGTGCTCGTGCCATTCATCTTTCTAATGGCCAAATAAAATTTCAAGCATTTGGCCGCCATCAGGAAGAATATATTAATGCGATCCATCGCAGTGAATTAAACGTGTTATTGCTTAATGCTGCTGAACAAATTCCTCGCATTCATTTGCATTTCAACAGGAAGCTAGTGGATATTGATGTACACAAAAAATTGTTGCATTTTGAACAACATGGGGAAGAGCAGGTCGTTAAAACGTATGATCTGCTGATTGGCGCTGATGGTGCTGCCTCTCATGTTCGGGAAGCATTAAAAAAGCAGCATCTTGTTGAAGCTTCACGTGATTTTCTACCGCATGGTTATAAAGAGCTAACTATTTCTAGAAGCTTTTCCACTGATTTTGTTCCAGAACATTTACATTTATGGCCAAGAGATTCTTTCATGCTTCTTGGCAATCCCAATCGCGATTATTCCATTACAGGAACCTTGTTTCTTCCGAACGAAGGAAAGAATAGTTTTGCAGAACTTAATAATGAAATGGCTGTTAATTCATTTTTTCAAAGGGAATTTCCTGATGCTTTTAAGACAATGCCCGATTTAATTGGAGAATTTTTTAGTCATCCAACGGGTCATTTAAGTACGGTTAAATGTTCTCCTTGGCATGTGGAGGATCATTGCTTATTGATAGGCGATGCTGCGCATGCTGTCGTTCCTTTTTTTGGTCAGGGAATGAATAGTGCCTTTGAAGATTGTCGCATCTTAAATGAACTTTTAGATCAATATCACGATAATTGGAAGCAAGTGCTACCAGCATTTTTTACTTCTCGCAAAGTCAATACAGATGCAGTAGCGGCAATGTCAATGGACAATTACCATGAAATCCAAAGCGATATTCGGGATGAAAAATTTAATTTACGCAAACAAACAGAACAAGAATTAATGCATCGTTACCCAGAGCGCTATGTTTCAAAACACGTCTTGGTCATGTTTACAAACACCCCTTATGCCAAAGCAAGGGCATGTGGGGAACTACAACAGGAGATGTTAAAGAAAATTTGTGAAAAAGTGAGGACTATTGAAGAGATAGACTGGAAAACAGTCGATGATCTCATGGACGAATACGACAAAAATTTGGCGAATTTAAGGTTAAGAACGGAAAGTCATTTAACTTAAAGGATTAATTTGGCCAAAATTTTGTCACAACCCCCGATTTCGGAGACAAATTTTTGTCGCTTTCCGAGGTTTTGCCCTGCAAAAAAGAAAAATTCAGGCAAATTTAGAGCAAATAACAACCAAAAAGTAAAAATTTTTGGCATGCGGAGTGCAATACCATATTTGAGTAACAAATTATGCCTCGGAGGCAACGACTATGAAAACGATACAAGCTTATATTGATTCTAAGCAACAAGAATTTATGAATCATCCCTTTTTTGATACCCTTGCTCAACTAAATAGCATAGAGGAGATCAGTTATTTTGTTCCTGAATTAACATTCTGGGCAATGACTTTCCAAGATATCTTACGTCTGAATGAAGAAAGAGTCACTGATCCTTATCTCAAAAAAATTGCTCGTCACCACCGTCTAGAAGATGCTGGTCATGACAAGTGGTTTTTGCACGATAAGAAATACTTGGGTAATGTGTCCAGTAATAAATCATGTACAAAAGATGACGTAGCTTGGCTGTACAGTAAAGAATCTCAGATTACTCGTGATGCAGCTTATGCTATCGTGTCTGAGATTTATAAAATGGATAACGAAATATTGAATATCGCCTTATTGCTCACTTTGGAATCTTCTGGCCATGTCTTTTTTGAAAAGGTGGTCAAACAAGTGAAAAAAACGGGCGAAGATAAAAATCTCAAATATTTCTCAAGTTCACATCTCGAAGTAGAAATGGCACATGCCATCTTTGAAGAAGAGATGGAACGAAGGCTAGTAGAGTGGCCAGTACCTATCGATGTTCGTCGTAAGGCACTTAAGATGATCGATAGATGTTATGATGCTTTCAGCAGGATGTTTGATGGACTAATTCTTGCATGTAATAAACGACTGCAATTGGCTAAAGAAAAGGAAAAAAATGCAGCAAATGCATTGGAATATGCATCAGATAAAGCACTGTGAGAAAGAAATTGGACAAGCGCTGCTCAAGGACGAGCCTACGCTTGTTTCATATGCCCATGATTTTGGTAAGTTAGTACAAGCTAATCCTATTGCTGTTTATGTTCCGCAATCACTAGAAAAACTGCAATTATTTCTGAATTATGCTCACCAAAATTCGCTTCCGTTAACGATAAGAGGGAATGGTTTAAGTCAAGGAGGTCAGTCGCTTCCTGTTGATGGTGGAGTTAGTTTACATTTAGGAAAATTCAATAGTGCCCATGAGTATTCGCAAAATTTAATCTGGGTAGATAGTAATGCCAGTTGGGCAACGATGCTGCAAATTTCGCTGGAAAAATCTCAAATTCCTTATGTTCTACCATACAATTGTCATTTGTCGGTTGGCGGTGTTTTATCTGCAGGAGGAGTAGGTGCCTCATCGTTCAAGTTTGGCAGCGTCAGTGCTCACGTTGAAGCGCTAGAAGTGATGACGGTAGCAGGCGAATTGAAGGTTGTTGACTCTCAATCTGAGTTATTTAAAGCTTGTCTTTCTGGTCAAGGACGCTTCGCAGTCATAACAAAAGCTTGTATAAAATTGCGTTCTTGCTTAAAAAATGTGAGAACGATGTTTTTGCTCTACCTTGAGCAAGAACAATGGCTAGAAGATCTACAAAAAGTCCGCCAACACGCGGATTATATTGAAACCTTTTGTTCTCCAGCTATGCAAGGTGCCAAATTGGTTGCAGGGAAGCGTTTGCCCTTTGCTCAATGGTTGTATGTGTTGCATGTTTCAAAAGAGTATGACGGTACACCTCCCCAATTGGATGATTTTGGTCAACATTTGCGTCCATGGAAAATACTTCATATACAAGATGAAGCCATTGAGTCCTATTTGTATCGCCATGATTCGCGTTTTGAAGCAATGAAATTGATTGGACAATGGGAGCTTGCTCATCCTTGGTATGAGTGCTTTGTTCCTGGTAGGATACTAAGAGCTCATCTTGATAATTTATTGGAAAAACTACCCCTTCATTATGCTTTGATACTACAAATAGTACCGATGCCTGAACAATTACCCACCGGTTTTTTCATGCTACCTACAGATAAGGAGGTCTACGAGGTGATGATTTTAAATCCTGGGGTGCATCCGAAATTAGTCCCAAGTTGCTTGCAAACAATAGAGATGTTAGATGAGTTTTTTTTGCAAAATGGTGGCAAGCGTTATCTTTCAGGCTATCTTGGCAACAATTTGGATGAATCGTACTGGCAGAAGCACTTTGGTACTTATTTCGAGGATTGGATGAGGCTTAAGAAAAAATATGATCCTCATCATGTGTTTAGATCTCGTTTGCATTTATAACAAATTTAAACTAATCAAAGAGATCTCACTAATTCTCACCATGAAAATTCAGTGCTGTCAGGGGCTTATCATTATTTTGCATAACCATCGCTACTTATTACTGTGAACTCAGCGATGAATTGTTGTCACTTTTATCAGGGAAATAATCCCTCTTGTAGTCTATATTTTTATATTAAGATCTTTCCGCAGGACGCATGCTATATTTAATTTAAGAATACTAAAAAATAGACTAGGGGATTAAATTTGAAGAGAGAAGTATGGAAATTAAAAACTTAAATTATCATTTTGATAGTACCCTTGACTATAAGCTTTTCTTTCAAGATCAAGAAATTACCAAATTAAAGACTATTCCTACTGGTAAGCACCAACCAAACTTACCTGAGCACACACCCAATTTAGATAATTTTTTTGCCAATATTCACCAAGGTAGCAAAGCTGGTACATATGATAAAAATTTGTCTTCAAGCGTTCCCAATCTTGATAATGAAACCTTTAGTATTTCCGAGTATAAAGGAGTCGTTTCGCGGCCTTCATTTAGTGATACTGATTCAGTGGAGTCCTTCTCCCATAACAGATATTTACCAGTCAATGAGGATTTTTTTTATAACAATGAGAGTTCTTTTCATAGTTATTCTCCGGATGAAGCTGCACGAAGCAGTGCTTACGTGACCAACAAATTGCATTTTTCTAGCGCATCCCAAGAGCCTGCAGATGATATTCAAGTTAAATTGATTTTAGAAGAAAATGCTTCTCCAACAGCATCTTTACCAATTACAGAAAATTTGACCCTAGAATCCCTTGCAGAATCCCTCGCAGCCTCGAATGAAGTTGAGGTGCAAACTTCCACAGATATGAGAGATGAAAACAATGATTTGCCGGTGATTGCGGGAGCGGCTGCAGGGTTGGTTAGTGAAGAAGGGGCAGCGCTTTTAACCACCGGCGGTCGTTTGACGATCAGCGATGAGGATACGGGCGAAGCCGCATTCATTGCGCAAGAGAATGTTGCAGGGGCTTATGGTCGCTTTAGCATGAATGCCGAAGGTGAATGGTCTTATAGTGCCGATAACAGTCAAGAAGCCATACAACGCCTGCCAGCCAACGGCAGCTTAACGGAAACCTTCACCGTCAAATCGGTGGATGGTACACCACAAACCATCACAGTCACCATCAAAGGCACCAATGATTTACCGGTGATTGCGGGAGCGACTGCAGGGTTGGTCAGTGAAGAAGGGGCAGCGCTTTTAACCACTGGTGGTCATTTGACGATCAGCGATGTGGATACGGGAGAAGCCGCATTCATTGCGCAAGAGAACGTTGCAGGGACTTATGGTCGCTTTAGCATGGATGCCGAAGGTGAATGGTCTTATAGTGCTGATAACAGTCAAGAAGCCATTCAACGCTTACCAGCCAATGGCAGCTTAACGGAAACCTTCACGGTTAAAACAATAGACGGTACCAATCAAACCATCACGGTCACCATCAAAGGCACGAATGATTTACCGGTGATTGCGGGAGCAGCTGCAGGGTTGGTCAGTGAAGAAGGGGCAGCGCTTTTAACCACCGGCGGTCGGTTAACGATCAGCGATGTGGATACGGGCGAAGCCGCATTCATTGCACAAGAGAATGTTGCAGGGACTTATGGTCGCTTTAGCATGGATGCCGAAGGTGAATGGTCTTATAGTGCTGATAACAGTCAAGAAGCCATTCAACGCTTGCCAGCCAATGGCAGCTTAACGGAAACCTTCACGGTTAAAACAATAGACGGTACCAATCAAACCATCACGGTCACCATCAAAGGCACCAATGATTTACCAGTAATTGCGGGAGCGACTGCAGGGCTGGTCAGTGAAGAAGGGGCAGCCTTGCTAACCACCGGGGGTCGGTTAACGATCAGCGATGTGGATACGGGCGAAGCCGCATTCATTGCACAAGAGAATGTTGCAGGGACTTATGGTCGCTTCAGCGTTGATGCTGAGGGCGAATGGTCTTATAGCGCCGATAATAGCCAAGCCGCTATTCAACGCCTGCCAGCCAATGGCAGCTTAACGGAAACCTTCACGGTTAAAACAATAGACGGTACCAATCAAACCATCACGGTCACCATCAAAGGCACCAATGATTTACCAGTAATTGCGGGAGCGACTGCAGGGCTGGTCAGTGAAGAAGGGGCAGCGCTTTTAACCACCGGGGGTCGGTTAACGATCAGCGATGTGGATACGGGCGAAGCCGCATTCATTGCACAAGAGAATGTTGCAGGGACTTATGGTCGCTTCAGCGTTGATGCTGAGGGCGAATGGTCTTATAGCGCCGATAATAGCCAAGCCGCTATTCAACGCCTGCCAGCCAATGGCAGCTTAACGGAAACCTTCACGGTTAAAACAATAGACGGTACCAATCAAACCATCACGGTCACCATCAAAGGCACCAATGATTTACCAGTAATTGCGGGAGCGACTGCAGGGCTGGTCAGTGAAGAAGGGGCAGCGCTTTTAACCACCGGGGGTCGGTTAACGATCAGCGATGTGGATACGGGAGAAGCCGCATTCATTGCACAAGAGAATGTTGCAGGGACTTATGGTCGCTTCAGCATGGATGCCGAAGGTGAATGGTCTTATAGTGCCGATAACAGTCAAGCCGCCATACAACGCTTGCCAGCCAATGGCAGCTTAACGGAAACCTTCACGGTTAAAACAATAGACGGTACCAATCAAACCATCACGGTCACCATCAAAGGCACGAATGATTTACCGGTGATTGCGGGTGCCACGGCAGGGCTGGTCAGTGAAGAAGGGGCAGCGCTTTTAACCACCGGCGGTCGTTTGACGATCAGCGATGTGGATACGGGCGAAGCCGCATTCATTGCACAAGAGAATGTTGCAGGGACTTATGGTCGCTTCAGCGTTGATGCCGAGGGCGAATGGTCTTATAGCGCCGATAATAGCCAAGCCGCTATTCAACGCCTGCCAGCCAATGGCAGCTTAACGGAAACCTTCACGGTTAAAACAATAGACGGTACCAATCAAACCATCACGGTCACCATCAAAGGCACGAATGATTTACCGGTGATTGCGGGTGCCACGGCAGGGCTGGTCAGCGAAGAAGGGGCAGCCCTTTTAACCACCGGCGGTCGTTTGACGATCAGCGATGTGGATACGGGCGAAGCCGCGTTCATTGCACAAGAGAACGTTGCAGGGACTTATGGTCGCTTTAGCATGGATGCCGAGGGCGAATGGTCTTATAGCGCCGATAATAGCCAAGCCGCCATTCAACGCCTGCCAGCCAATGGCAGCTTAACGGAAACCTTCACGGTTAAAACAATAGACGGTACCAATCAAACCATCACGGTCACCATCAAAGGCACCAATGATTTACCGGTGATTGCGGGAGCGACTGCAGGGCTGGTCAGCGAAGAAGGGGCAGCCCTTTTAACCACCGGGGGTCGTTTGACGATCAGCGATGTGGATACGGGCGAAGCCGCGTTCATTGCACAAGAGAACGTTGCAGGGACTTATGGTCGCTTTAGCATGGATGCCGAAGGTGAATGGTCTTATAGTGCTGATAACAGTCAAGAAGCCATACAACGCTTGCCAGCCAATGGCAGCTTAACGGAAATCTTCACGGTTAAAACAATAGACGGTACCAATCAAACCATCACGGTCACCATCAAAGGCACCAATGATTTACCAGTAATTGCGGGAGCGACTGCAGGGCTGGTCAGTGAAGAAGGGGCAGCGCTTTTAACCACCGGCGGTCGTTTGACGATCAGCGATGTGGATACGGGCGAAGCCGCGTTCATTGCACAAGAGAACGTTGCAGGGACTTATGGTCGCTTTAGCATGGATGCCGAAGGTGAATGGTCTTATAGTGCTGATAACAGTCAAGAAGCCATACAACGCTTGCCAGCCAATGGCAGCTTAACGGAAATCTTCACGGTTAAAACAATAGACGGTACCAATCAAACCATCACGGTCACCATCAAAGGCACGAATGATTTACCGGTGATTGCGGGTGCCACGGCAGGGCTGGTCAGTGAAGAAGGGGCAGCGCTTTTAACCACCGGCGGTCGTTTGACGATCAGCGATGAGGATACGGGCGAAGCCGCATTCATTGCACAAGAGAATGTTGCAGGGACTTATGGTCGCTTCAGCGTTGATGCCGAGGGCGAATGGTCTTATAGCGCCGATAATAGCCAAGCCGCTATTCAACGCCTGCCAGCCAATGGCAGCTTAACGGAAACCTTCACGGTTAAAACAATAGACGGTACCAATCAAACCATCACGGTCACCATCAAAGGCACGAATGATTTACCGGTGATTGCGGGAGCAGCTGCAGGGTTGGTCAGTGAAGAAGGGGCAGCGCTTTTAACCACCGGGGGTCGGTTAACGATCAGCGATGTGGATACGGGCGAAGCCGCGTTCATTGCACAAGAGAACGTTGCAGGGACTTATGGTCGCTTTAGCATGGATGCCGAAGGTGAATGGTCTTATAGTGCTGATAACAGTCAAGAAGCCATACAACGCTTGCCAGCCAATGGCAGCTTAACGGAAATCTTCACGGTTAAAACAATAGACGGTACCAATCAAACCATCACGGTCACCATCAAAGGCACCAATGATTTACCAGTAATTGCGGGAGCGACTGCAGGGCTGGTCAGTGAAGAAGGGGCAGCCTTGCTAACCACCGGGGGTCGTTTGACGATCAGCGATGTGGATACGGGCGAAGCCGCATTCATTGCACAAGAGAATGTTGCAGGGACTTATGGTCGCTTCAGCGTTGATGCTGAGGGCGAATGGTCTTATAGCGCCGATAATAGCCAAGCCGCTATTCAACGCTTGCCAGCCAATGGCAGCTTAACGGAAATCTTCACCGTCAAATCCGTTGATGGCACCAATCAAACCATCACGGTCACCATCAAAGGCACCAATGATTTACCGGTGATTGCGGGAGCGACTGCAGGGCTGGTCAGTGAAGAAGGGGCAGCGCTTTTAACCACTGGGGGTCGTTTGACGATCAGCGATGTGGATACGGGAGAAGCCGCATTCATTGCGCAAGAGAACGTTGCAGGGACTTATGGTCGCTTCAGCATGGATGCCGAAGGTGAATGGTCTTATAGTGCCGATAACAGTCAAGCCGCCATTCAAAGCCTGCCAGCCAATGGCAGCTTAACGGAAATCTTCACGGTTAAAACAATAGACGGTACCAATCAAACCATCACGGTCACCATCAAAGGCACCAATGATTTACCAGTAATTGCGGGAGCGACTGCAGGGCTGGTCAGTGAAGAAGGGGCAGCGCTTTTAACCACCGGCGGTCGTTTGACGATCAGCGATGTGGATACGGGCGAAGCCGCATTCATTGCACAAGAGAATGTTGCAGGGACTTATGGTCGCTTCAGCGTTGATGCCGAGGGCGAATGGTCTTATAGCGCCGATAATAGCCAAGCCGCCATTCAACGCCTGCCAGCCAATGGCAGCTTAACGGAAACCTTCACGGTTAAAACAATAGACGGTACCAATCAAACCATCACGGTCACCATCAAAGGCACCAATGATTTACCGGTGATTGCGGGTGCCACGGCAGGGCTGGTCAGTGAAGAAGGGGCAGCGCTTTTAACCACCGGGGGTCGTTTGACGATCAGCGATGTGGATACGGGCGAAGCCGCGTTCATTGCACAAGAGAATGTTGCAGGGACTTATGGTCGCTTTAGCATGGATGCCGAAGGTGAATGGTCTTATAGTGCTGATAACAGTCAAGAAGCCATACAACGCTTGCCAGCCAATGGCAGCTTAACGGAAACCTTCACCGTCAAATCCGTTGATGGCACCAATCAAACCATCACGGTCACCATCAAAGGCACCAATGATTTACCGGTGATTGCGGGAGCGACTGCAGGGCTGGTCAGCGAAGAAGGGGCAGCCCTTTTAACCACCGGGGGTCGTTTGACGATCAGCGATGTGGATACGGGCGAAGCCGCGTTCATTGCACAAGAGAACGTTGCAGGGACTTATGGTCGCTTTAGCATGGATGCCGAAGGTGAATGGTCTTATAGTGCTGATAACAGTCAAGAAGCCATACAACGCTTGCCAGCCAATGGCAGCTTAACGGAAACCTTCACCGTCAAATCCGTTGATGGCACCAATCAAACCATCACGGTCACCATCAAAGGCACCAATGATTTACCGGTGATTGCGGGTGCCACGGCAGGGCTGGTCAGTGAAGAAGGGGCAGCGCTTTTAACCACTGGGGGTCGTTTGACGATCAGCGATGTGGATACGGGAGAAGCCGCATTCATTGCGCAAGAGAACGTTGCAGGGACTTATGGTCGCTTTAGCATGGATGCCGAAGGTGAATGGTCTTATAGTGCTGATAACAGTCAAGAAGCCATACAACGCTTGCCAGCCAATGGCAGCTTAACGGAAACCTTCACCGTCAAATCCGTTGATGGCACCAATCAAACCATCACGGTCACCATCAAAGGCACCAATGATTTACCGGTGATTGCAGGTGCAGCTGCAGGGTTGGTCAGTGAAGAAGGGGCAGCCCTTTTAACCACCGGGGGTCGTTTGACGATCAGCGATGTGGATACGGGCGAAGCCGCGTTCATTGCACAAGAGAACGTTGCAGGGACTTATGGTCGCTTTAGCATGGATGCCGAAGGTGAATGGTCTTATAGTGCTGATAACAGTCAAGAAGCCATACAACGCTTGCCAGCCAATGGCAGCTTAACGGAAACCTTCACGGTTAAAACAGTGGACGGTACCAATCAAAACGTTGTTATCACCATCAAAGGCACAAATGATTTGCCGATTGCTACTGCAGATGTAGTAAGCTTAAATGCCGCTCAATCAGTATCTGGAAATTTGTTTAGTAATGATAGGGATGTAGATATCGGTGATCAATTAAATCTTGCCTGGATAAATAATTCAAACAATAGCACAAGCATAGGAGCTTGGGGCCAATTAACATGGGAACCTGATGGTAGTTTTACTTATACTGTTAATCCTGATGCTACTGCTTATCTGGGTGCCGGGAAATCTGTAAGTGAGACCTTTGAGTATGCTGTTTCTGATCAATACGGTGGATTGACCACCTCGACGCTAACAATTAGTAATATAGTTGGTGTTAATGATAACCCGGTAGCAACTGCGAGCGTCTTACGCTTAGGTGAGGGACAAAATATTTTAGGTCAATTATATGCTACCGATGCAGATAGCAACCACGGCATGGATAGTCTTTCTTTTAACGTGGTCACGGGCACAGCACATGGTCAACTCATTTTAAATACAGATGGTTCATTTAGCTACACAGCAAATCCAGGGTATTATGGAACAGATAGTTTCACATATAAGGTCATTGATCCTTTAGGTGGAACAAGTAACACAGCAACTGTTGCTATAAACATTCATGAACGTAGGTTTGAATTTACACCTGCAAATGAAGCACTTGTAAATACCACGACCAATAGTAATCAAAGTGATCCCGTAGTAACAGCTTTGTCTGGCGGAGGTTATGTTGTTGCTTGGGAAGGAAGAGGAGCTAGTGATACCACTGGAGTATATGGTCAAATTTATAATGACGCTGGATCAAAAATTGGAAGCGAATTTCGTATTAATAGCTCAACTTCTGGTAACCAACAAAATGTAAGTGTTGCTACAACCTCTTCAGGATTTATTGCAACCTGGGATTCAGCATCAGGTGCTTTGGATAGCAGTGGTACAGGTGTTTATGCTCGTGTTTTTAATAGCAATGGTGTAGGTGGTAGTGAATTTAGAATTAATCAATCAACCTCAGGCAATCAACAGAATAGTCAGGTGATTGTGTTAGATGATGGAAAGATTGCTGTTGTTTGGGAATCTGTTGAATCCGGTGCTCCGAATATTTATGCACGCTTCTTTAATAGTTCAGGAACAGCATTAACGAATGAAATTCGAATTAATACCAATTTATCTAATAATCAACAACGCCCAAGTATTTCCCAGGTGGGGGATAAAGTTGTTATTACTTGGGAAGATAATGCAAATTCAAGCAATGGTTATGATATCAAAGCACAATTAATTTCTATCGACTCATCCAGTCTTGGAGGTTTTATAGGTAGTAATTTCATAGTTAATACAATTGTGGGTAGCAACCAGAATAATCCAGAAGTTACTGTTCTTGAAAATGGCAATTTTGTTGTCACGTATGAATCAACAGTGGGCTCTAGTAAAGAAATTTATCTCAAACAGTTTGACGCAGATGGGGTTGCAGTAGGTGTTGAAACAAGAATAAACACAACAACAACTGGAAATCAGGATAATGTAGCCGTTACTGCTCTTAGATCAGGAGGATACATGGTTGTTTGGAGTTCAGTAGAAAGTGGCTCAGATAAATATGGGGTTTTTGCACAAGAATTTAATGCGGATGGCAGCAAAGCTGGCGATGAGTTTAGAATAAATGTTCATAATGCAAATGATCAGAATCTCCCAACGCTAACAGAGCTTACGGATGGCAGCATTGTTATAGCCTGGCAATCCCAGAATCAAGCAGCTGGATGGGATATTTACCATAGTCTTCTTAAGGATATGGCCCAAGGAGGAATGTTTATGGAAGGTAGCTCTAGCAATGACACGCTAAGAGGTACCGAGTCTAGTGATATTATTAGTGGTGGTGCAGGTGATGACATTCTAATTGGTGGTGGGGCCGCAGATTATCTCTCAGGAGGAACCGGAATGGATACGGCTGATTATTCCTATTCTTTAGCTGGGGTAAAAGTCAATCTATCTTCTGGATCAAACACTGGAGGAGATGCTACAGGCGATATCTTAAGTGGCATTGAAAATATTCGAGGCTCTAAATATGCTGATATCCTTGAAGGTAACAGTGGGTATAATACCCTTTGGGGCGGTGAAGGTAACGATCAATTGATTGGTGGTGCCGGAGACGATGTTCTCCTCGGAGGCTCGGGAAGTAATATCCTTAGTGGTGGCACAGGCGTTGACACAGCTTCCTACGAGGACTCTGCTAGTGGGGTGACAGTAAATTTAACAACGGGCACTTCCAGTATGGGCGATAGCTTGCAAGATGTTGAAAATATCAAAGGCTCTTCTTTTGGAGATACATTAATAGGTGACAGAAGTGATAACATTTTAGAAGGTGGAGCTGGCGAGGATTCTTTGCTCGGAGGAGAAGGCAGTGACACAGCTTCCTATACGGGTTCAACCATGGGGGTTTCAGTTAATCTAAGTACGGGTATAGGAAGTGGCGGAGAAGCCCACGGAGATACATTTACCAGTATTGAAAATATCACAGGCTCGAAATATAGCGATACTCTTTTAGGCGATACCAATGCCAATACTTTGAGTGGAGGTGCTGGGAATGATACGTTGATGGGTGGAGCAGGCAATGACTTGTTTACCTTTGGTTTAAACAGTGATAGCGATGTATTATATGGCGGTACCGATACACAAGACGGAGGCAGCTGGGTAGACACAGTTCAGTTAACTGATGCGACTACTGGACCAGCTAACTCTATTGAAGCACGGGGTGATTGGCTCCTACAAACAGAAGCCACATACACAATAGTTGACAAAGCAGTCACTTTCACTGAAGGTAATGCAAGTGGTACAATTACTCTTGCTGATGGAAGTATGGCTACATTTACTGATATTGATCAAATTCGTTGGTCTTAGGGAGCGTCCCTAAAGTCCCTAAATAATAAGAAAGGATTATTATTGAATGCATCTGGATGCGAAGGGAGTGAGGGCAAAAAAGCCTTATGATTGGCTCAGCAAATTTTCTTGGATAAAGATTTGGCTAAAGGATTCAGGATTTTCTTTATTAATGGGGGCTTGGAAAAATGACAAGAAAATTGTTTATAGCGTTCTACTCTCAAGTTTGATAATAAACATTTTAAACTTAATTTTTCCACTCACATTATTACAGGTCTATGATCGAATTATCCCTCACCAATCCATTGGTACCTTAATTTGGCTTACCATATTAGTTTTTGGCTCACTTATTTTGAGCGCTATTCTGAAAATAGTTCGTTCATATGTGGGAGCATGGGCTGATGCTAAATTTGAGCACCACACTGGTTGTAAAGCCTTCGATAGTTTACTGCAATGTAAATTATCATTTTATGAAAAAGAGGGTAGTGGTAGGCATTTAAAGCGTATGACCGCCCTGAGTTCACTAAAGCAGTTTTATGCCGGGCAAGCTTTAATTACATTAGTCGATGTGCCTTTTATCTTCCTATACCTAGCTCTTATTACTTATGTGGCCGGTTGGTTAGTTCTAGCTCCTATGTTTATTATTGCGATTGCTTTTATTACAACTTTAAACAGCACGAACCTACTACAGAAAAAATTAATGAAGCGCCAAGATCATGATGAACGGCGGCTAAATTTTATTGTAGAAACGTTATCAAAAATCCACACCATAAAATCCACTACCATGGAAGCACAAATGTTGCGGCGTTTTGAACGATTACAAAAGTCCTCATCTGCTTTCGATTATCAAATCACCCAAGGAAGCGCAATCTTAATATCGGATAGTATTATATTTTCTCAAGCGACTATCGTTCTTGTAGCAGGCTTAGGTAGCGTCTTGGTCTTCAGTGGCACTTTAAGCGTAGGTATTTTGGCCGCATGTATTTTACTAGCAGGTCAATGTCTTCAACCTGTTAATTCCCTGCTGAGCATGTGGGGAAGATTACAAACAATCAGGATTGCTCACCAAGAGTTGCAGAAAATAATGACGATGGTGCCAGAATATACCTCTGGAATGGAGACGCTTAGAGATGTTCAGGGAGAATTAGAATTGGATGGCTTAAGTTTTCGCTACTCAGATAAAGATTATTTTATTCTTAAGGACATCAATTTAAAAATTAAGCCTCTAGAAACCATCAGTATCACCGGGGAAGGCTTAAGTGGGAAAAGCACTCTTTTATCATTATTACTGAAATTAAATACTCCAACGAGTGGTCGTATTTTAATTGATGGGAAAGATATTGTTTCACTGAGTCCGGAAAGCCTACGCCATGCTATTGGGTATATGGCTGAACAGGCTATTCTATTTAAAGGAACAATTCTACAAAATTTAACGATGTTCAGGGAAGAATATGATGTAAAAGCTAGATTCTTATCACGTCAGACAGGTCTTGCTAATTACATTGAGCAACTGCCAGATGGTTATGAAACAAAGGTTGGATACCAAGCAGCAGCTACTTTGCCGCGTGGTCTTATGCAGTACATCGTCATTATAAGGGCGCTTATTTCTGATCCAAAAATAATATTGTTTGATGAAGCTAATATAGCTATTGATATTGAAGGTGATAGAAGAATCATTGAGTTGCTAAAAAGCCTGCGGGATAAGCATACCATGATATTAGTTTCTCATCGTCCATCAGTCATTGCCATGGCTCATAGAAGTTATGTCTTGGAAAATGGGAAATTACAATTGATAACTGAACCCGATACTAGTGTCATCCGTTATGAAAAATAAACCTGCCTATGCCAATAGCTTAATGCCTTTACTGGATGCCTTAAATTGGCAAGGCAATTATCGACAACTTCAAGAATCATTACCTCATTTTTCTGAAATTAACTCTCTAAGAGTTTTTCTTGAGGTTTTCGAGAATTTGCAATTTGATATTAAAAACCTCGGTCTAAGTAAATCTGGGATTGACGAGCGTATTTTACCCGCTCTTCTTGTTACTGAGCGTGATGAAGTATTTGTTCTTCTAGAACGTTCTGGTTTTAACTATAAGTTATTTAATGGACAACTTAACCAACTGCAAGTCATTGAAGAAGAGAAGTTTCAAGAGTACTTTCAAAAAGGTACGCTATATATTTTTAAATCCAAAGAAAAAATTGAGATCTCCACCCATGGTGGGGGTTGGTTTTGGAGCTCAGTAAAGAGAAATAAGGCTTTATTATACAGCGCCCTTTTTCTGAGTTTTATTCTAAATTTGCTGATGTTATCCACCTCCATTTTTGTAATAGCTATTTATGACTATGTAATAAATGCTTCTTCTTATGTAATGCTGAGCGAGTTTGTTATAGGAATTATATTAGCTCTCGTGGGGATGTCTTTAATTTATAAAATCAGGGCGCAACATCTGTCCTTATTGGGTGCATATTTTAATTCAGCAATTGGTAACCAAATAATGGACCAACTTTTATATCTTGCTCCCTCATATACGGAAACAGCGACTGTAGGGGCACAAATTGCCAGAATAAAAGATTTTGATAGATTGCGCGAATTCGTTTCTGGTCCAATGCTCAATGTTTTTTTTGATTTGCCATTTATTTTGATTGGTTTGTCTTTGATTGCTTTCTTAGGCGGTAGCCTCGCTTTTATTCCTTTGGCAGCTCTGCTGTTATTCCTTTTAAGTTCCTATCTGATTTCCATTAAAATCAATCAAACAATTCTTGAATCTGCAAAAAATTTCTCTTCATTACAAGAGTTTTTACTTGAATCCATTGAATCACTGAGAGTCATTAAATACACCAATCGAGTTCGAGATTGGAGTCAAAGGTATCGCGAAGCCTCCGCTAAAACAAACTTGGCAAATATTAAACTTACTTTTTATGACGCTATCAATAACACAATTTCTGAATTTATTTTAATGAGTTCAGGTATAACTGTCCTCGCTATTGGTGCATTAAAAGCGATGAATGGAAGTATCAATGTAGGCGAATTGCTCGGTATTATGATGATTGTATGGCGAATTCTAAGTCCCATGAAATCCATAGTGACCTCACTTCCTAGACTTTTACAATTAAATACGAGCGTGCATCAAATTGAAAAATTAATGAGTTTGCCATCTGAGGCCACTCAAATCGCTCAGGTCAAAAAGGGAAGGATTGTTTTTCGTGGTGATATTGATTTTATGCGTGTAAGTATGCGTTATCCGAATGCTTACAATCCCAGTCTACTCGGTGTTACTTTCTCTATCGATGCGGGAAGCTTTGTTGTCATTACAGGACGAAATGGTTCAGGGAAGACCACTATATTGAAAGTTTTATTAGGATTATATGCACCTCAAGCTGGAGCCATCTTAATTGACGGTCAGGATATACGGCAGTTAAATCCTATCGATTTGCGTTCTAGTGTTGGTTATTTGCCCCAAAACCCTGAACTCTTTTTTGGCACTATCGAAAGCAATTTGCGACTAGGCAATCCAGTAGCAAGTGAAGATGACATAGCAAATGCTGCAAAAAAAGCAGGAATTTTGGATACCATTCTTGAACTGCCTGAACAGTTTAAGACAAAAATACATGATCAAAATCGACAAAATTTATCAACCAGTTTCGTTCAATCTTTATGTTTAGCACGTGCCTATTTACGCGATTCGCCGATATTATTACTTGATGAGCCTGGGAATACTTTAGATGAAGTTGCAGATGAACAACTGATAAAGTATCTAACTTCTTTGCATGGGAAGAAAACTGTTATCATGGTATCTCACAGGCCTTCACATTGGCGTAAGGTAGATAAGATTTTTTTAATGGATCAAGGGCAGCTTGTATTACAAGGTCCCCCTAATGAAGTTATTCCTAGACTGCAAATTATTCAAAAATAGTGGACATCGGATATGGAACATCAGGAACTACAAAACTATAGGCAATTACAATATATTTCCGATGTAACTTATTTAGAAGAAGCCAGCAATACAAAGCTGATTCTGAAAGGGCTTATAACGGTTGCGATATTGCTACTCAGTTTAATCATTTGGTCAGCTTTTGCCACAATTACCGAAACAACAAACACATACGGTCAACTCGTTCCTGAGGGTCAGATTCAAGTAATTCAACATTTAGAAGGGGGTATTGTTAATAAAGTATTGGTTAAAGATGGTGATTTCGTTAAAAAAAATCAGTTATTGATTGAGCTAAAAACGAATGAATTAAGAGCTGAACTGGATGAATTGGAAAGTAATGAAACTTCTTTGCTTCTTGATTCTTTACGCCTCAAAAGCTTTTTGGATAATAAGCCGGCCAATGCTGGTGTCTGGACAAAGACACTTCTCGAATCAAAATATAATCAGATCAAACAAAAATCTGAGATCGATATTCTCGTAGGCAATCAAGTTCGTTTACTCAATGAACAGTATCGGGAGCTAGAGGAAATACAACAAGGTCTTAAAAATAGCCTAGAGAAACATAATGAAGAATTAAAAGAATTGCTTAATAAAAAGAAAATCTGGGAAGTTCATATCAAATTATTGACCGAAGAATTTAATATGTATCAAGGTCTTAAAAATAAATCTTACATCTCTAGTAAGGACTATTTAACGATTATGCGAGAAATGAACCAATCTCAAGGGGAGGGCGCTACGTTAGATAGCAAAATAGCGCAAACAAAACAGGCTATAGAAGAAGCAGGAAACAAGCTTCAAGAAATTACAGCTACTACAAGGAAAGAGGCTTTAGCTCAATTAGCAAAGGTTGAAGCTGATATATTGACTGTTGATCATAAGATAGAAAAATATCAAGAACAGATAGTACGTTCATATATCCGCGCTCCAATGGCTGGAACAGTAAAAGGAATCACCGTATTTCCAGGAAACGTAGCTAAAGCAGCAGATGTTTTAATGGAGATTGTTCCTGAAGGAGAACGACTCATTGCAGAAAGTCGCATTCAACCACAAGATATAGGCTATATTAAGACAGGTGCTCAAGTAAAAGTTAAAATATTGACTTATGACTACGCGCGTTTTGGTACTATTGACGGACAAGTAAGCAATATTTCTGCCTCCACTTTTTTTGATGAAAAAGGAAACCCTTATTACAAAGCACAAATTCAGTTAGCAAAGCAATATTTAGGTTCTCCAACTCAAAAAAAATCTTTAAAATCAGGAATGACTGTTCAGGCCGATATTATTACTGGTTCAAAGACGTTATTAGAGTATTTATTCAAGCCTATTCAACGTTCTATTACTGATGCTTTCAGAGAAAGATAAGAGGGCTATATAGTTGTCGGTTGCAGGGCAAACGCATGACAATAAAATTAAAACAATTCGCCGTCATTGCCAACGAAGTGAAGCAATCCAGATCGATGCCTCGTTAAAATTCAGTTCTTGATTGCTTCACTTCGTTCGCAATGACGTCAGATAGATATTAATTTAACCATAAGATGCGGTTGCCCTGTTGTCGGTTGGGTTATATGCATGAATAAGACAAAAATCATGCTCTCGTTGAATTTAAGATGATGAAAAATATCAAGTTTTTTTTAGAAGCTCAAGATTCCAAATTAATAGCGGCTGTGCTAATTTTTTTAGTAGCTTGCTTCCTCTTTCTCTGGGAAATGGTCAGCTTTTTTAGATCGCAGGAAATAGTAACAGTCACCACGAAAATCACGAGTGTTCGCGGCCGAGAAAGTTTGCAGAGTAATTCACCGCTGTTTACTAGGCCTTTATTTGGAGCCTATGTTCCGACGAATTTGGCAGATGCTGAGATTAAACAGTCCATGCTGGACGTTGAGGTTGTGGGGATCCTTTTTTCTAACAAAGAGGAGAATTCACAGGTTATAATCCGTGCTGGTGGTGGACAAGAGAAAATTTACATGATTGGAGATACTTTGCCTGGTGGGGCTGTTATCAAACGAATTTCGGAAAATGGGGTGGTTGTTTTGCACAATGGAGTCCTGGAGAGTTTAAGTTTGCCAAAAAATGAATTACTCTTTGATGCTCCAGCTAAGCCGCTAATTGAGGAATAAACGAATGCTTTTTTCGCTGCGCATAGCTCTGGTGACCATTATTCTAAGTCTTACTCAGTTTGGCTGCGCAAGTCATACCCATCATACCAATCATACTAATCTGGCTGCAGGCATCAGAAGTTTTCGTGTACAAGATTATCGGAAAGCTTTTGTTCGCCTTAAAAAAGAAGCCAAAAGAGGACAGCCCGATGCCCAATACGCGGTAGGGTATATGTATTATTACGGTCAAGGTGTCATCGAAGATCGCAAAAGAGCTTGGTACTGGATTCGGAAGGCAGCAAGGGCTGGGCAACCTGATGCAGTTGCTGCTGTTGCCATTCTACAGCAACAGCCCCATACCATTTTTAGCTGATTTGTTAATATTCGACCTCCAAGTTTTAAATTTGACAAATCAATATCGAATTACCGTGGCTTGACCATGGATACCGTGTCAAGCCACGGTAATTCGATCTCTAAAAAGTCATTTTAAATGCTAGCGTTGATAATTATCGATAGCATATAGCAACAATAAATCAGAATTAAAATTCCACCATGCCAGCGTGCCATCCTTTGTTTATTGCGATAATTGATCCATAAAAGAATAAAAGTAGTCACAAACATTACGGGTACATCTCTCCACAGAAGGGTTGTACTGATTGCCGCTGGATGAATAATACTGGGGAAAAGCATAACTGCGACGAGGTTAAACATATTGGCACCTAAGATATTACCAATGGCGATATCATCTGAGCCTTTTATTACCGCTACTATGGATGTTACGAGTTCAGGTAAACTGGTTCCTATCGAGATAAGCGTTAAACCCATGACCAAATCACTTACACCAAGAAGATGTCCAACTTCAATGCAACTGCTAATTAAATATTTGGCGCTGATGGGCAGTACAATAAGACCGAGTACTAGACTAATTACATGTGATCTTAGCGAAAATTTGGCTAACATGGCGTGCTGAAAAGCAAGAGTTAATTGTTTTTGCGGGCGTTGTTGACGAGTGACAAAAATGAAATAACTAAGTAGCAATAAACATATCAGCAAAAATAGACAGCCATCCAAAATCCCCAAGTAACCATCCAACATGAGAGAATAAGAAAAGAGCATGACCAAAAAAAGTAATGGGTATTCGCGGCGCAGTAGAGTGGATTGAACGCGTATGGGCTTAATAAGAGCGGTTAACCCTAACACTAAGCCGATATTTGCTATGTTAGTTCCAATGGCATCGCCAATAGTAATATCCGTCACTCCTTCGAGAGAGGCTGTAATGGCGATCATAATTTCTGGTGCCGAGGTTCCAAATGCTACTAGGGTAAAGCCAATGAGTAGTGGTGACAGATGGTAATGTGCAGCAATTCCGGATGCTCCGGTAACCAAATTATTTGCTCCCCACAACAAAGCAATGAAACTGACTATCAGAAGTAAAAGAATCATAACGGCTCTCAAGAAGATTAAGACCTGATAATACTGCATTTATCGGCGAACACAATAAGCTTTTACGGGTGAATGAACCACGCATAATGTTCAAAAACTTTTCATATTACTGACGACATGATAAAATATCCAGTTCACTGCTTGATTGGTGTCGTAGGACGGAGATGAAGACAGTAGGGCAGCATGAGAGGAGCTGATTTGGATGATATCGGCCTGAATCATCATCAGTGTAATCTTTGATTCCATCAAAGATTGAACACTCTTCAACAAAAACGATTATTATGTTTAATAAACAACGTTATCTTTTAAAAAATGCGGCTTTTAGGCATTTTATGCTAAGTTGCATGCTCGCGATGTTCGGCAATGGACTAACTTACATAGTTATGGTCTGGGCGCTGATGAAGTTTGACGCCTCTGTGGTTTCAACGGCGATTCTAATGGCTTGTTTTTGGCTTCCTAATGTATTACTTGGTCCTTTTTTGGGTGTTCTTGCGGATCGCTGTAATAGAAAACACTTACTTCTCCTTACCGTAGGTTTGCGAGCTGTTTGTTTGTTTGGTTTTGCCTTCATTGCTTATCATAATTATATTTCGGCGTTTGCAATCTACTTTCTTGCAACAGTCATAGGGACATTGCTAGCTGCATATATCCCAGTGGCTATGACATTTGTGCGCGAAATCATTGCTGAAGAAGATTTGTTATATGCTAATGCCTTGTTGGACACCGCTTATGAGATGGGAGCTGTTCTAGGGATGGGAAGTGCTGGGCTAATTCTTGCTGAGACGTCCTTTGCAACTTGCTTCATTATCAATGGAGCCTGTTACTTGCTGGCTACTCTTCTTATTTTGTTAATTCCTTACTATAGGGATGGGAAGGCCAATACCATGAAAGAATCATTTCTCATGCAATTTATTCAAGGATGGCGTTATATCATTCGCCGCATACCGGTACTCTTTATTTATTTAGTCCAGGGGCTCTTTTTTATTTGTTATATGACTGCTCCCGTCTTGTTGGCACCTTTTGCAAAATCAGTATTACACAGCAATGTAATGCAATTCGGTTGGCTTGAAGCCATGCTCTCAGCTGGAATTATTTTAGGTGGTTTTATAAGTCCTTGGCTGGCAACGGTGTTTTCACTATCAAAAGTCATCTTTGGGCAAGTAGTGCTAGGTGCTATTTCATTTTATCTCTTTAGCCATACACATAATCCGACGTGGGCTACTTTTTATCATTTTTTTATTGGTTTTTCTTTCTCCTCGTGGGCGTTGTTAACGACACTTGCGCAGGGGATGACAGATTTGGACTACCAAGGCAGAGTGCAATCTTTGTTTAATAGCTTATCTGGGGCGGTAATTATTTTCTTTTATTATGGATTGGCTCGCTGGAAAAATGTTCCTATTACTCAACTCTATTCAGGAGAAATTGTTTTATTAATTCTGGCTGGTATTATCTTAATTTTTATGGCATTTAGTAATCGTCGCGGCCCAAATTCCGTTTCTCTCGAAAATAGTTAATAATGCTCATCGTTGGCTTGGCGAGTCCAAGTCGATGAATTTCACTGATCTTAATCCATTTTCCAGAGGATTCACTTATTCTATCTTCAGGTTCTGCGATGAGGATGGCTATCGCTGCTATCTGTAAATGAAAATGGCTAAAGGAATGTTTTATTCTCATCAATTCTTGAATCTGGGTAGCATCAAAGTTGTACAATTCTTTAATATGAGCTGCGGCAGAGGTATCAGGGTCAATGATAGGCATACACCAAAGTCCACCCCAGAGGCCTACTGGGGGTCTTTTTTCAAGGAAAATATCATCCTTTGCCGTATATAGTAACAAAAAGAGCTGTTCTTTAATGGGAAGGCTTTTTTTGATCTTTTTATTTGGATAACGTTCAACTTGATTTTGCAGCTTAGCTAGACAGGTTTCTTGCAATGGGCAAATAGCGCAATCAGGTTTTCTAGCTGTACAACAGGTGGCT
The DNA here is from genome assembly GCF_900187355.1 of Legionella lansingensis. NCBI lineage: Bacteria > Pseudomonadati > Pseudomonadota > Gammaproteobacteria > Legionellales > Legionellaceae > Legionella > Legionella lansingensis. Next base: position 1,023,649 of record NZ_LT906451.1, read on the forward strand.
CCCAAGTCCATAATTGCTTGAGTATAATCAGCACAACGTTTATCTGGCATACATTGCTTTGCTAATCCCCACAAGTGGTGTTGCACTGAGCTTAAATTTGGAGGGCCATCTACTGCAAAGTAACGACAAAGAACACGCTTAACATTTCCGTCTAATATTGGCGTGGGCAAATTAAATGCTTGCGACGTAATGGCTGCTGCAGTTGAGGGCCCAATACCTGGTAATGAAATCAATAACTGCAGATCACGTGGGAATTCCCCTTGGTACCTCTCGTAAATAATTTTTGCCGTTTTGATTAGATTGCGCGCGCGACTGTAATAACCTAAGCCTGACCAGAGTGATAAAACATCATCCTCATACGCGCGAGCTAAGTGCCAAATCTCTGGAAAATTGTCCATGAAACGGTTGAAGTAAGGAATCACTGTTTTCACCTGAGTTTGCTGAAGCATAATCTCAGAAATCCAAACTCTGTACGGAGTACGAGGATTTTGCCAAGGTAAATCCTTTCGTCCAAAATGGTCGAACCAACTTAGTAAGGGGAGGCTGAATTTCTCTTGTAAGGACATTTCTACTACCTTAGCTAAAGGACTTGGATTGTATATGTAACATTTTTTGTCATTTCCGCGTAGGCGGGAATCCACTTCTGTATTAAATTCTGGTGTATCTTGTTGAATGGATTCCCGCCTACGCGGGAATGACGAAAATATGAACAATTTCAAACAAAATCACTATTTCAAACCAAAATGAGCTTTATCCTAATTAATCTCATTGTCGCTGGTTAACAGTGATTTAATTTGGTTATGAATTTGCTTGACCGGTTTTGCTAGCGTTTCCTTTAGCCAGAACTTGGAAAGAATAGGGTTGATTACACCCAAGTTAGGTAGAACGATAGGTGCTTTTAGAGTGCCTTTAACTAAAAGAGGAAAATTTCCACCCAATAATTGTTGAATTTTATCTACCTCTGGATCAGTCAAGCTAACTTTCGCAAATAGATGGCTATTTAGACTGTCATCACTAAGGTTTAACTCACCATCGCCCTTAAGTTGCAGTCTGTCAGTCTGCAATACCAAAGAATCGCTCTGGAGCTTACCGTTTTGTAGTGTGTATTGAAAAGTTAAAAGCTTAAACGCGGTGTTGCCTCTGAAAAAAGAAGGATCATCAAATTGACTTAACTGTAATACATCGTTGACTTGGTCCTTTTTGCCACTGAGCAATTGATTAATTTTTTTACTGGTTTCATCAATGACTCTGTCAAGATTTATGGATTCAAGTTCTCCATCTTTGATGGTTAGACTACCCTTACCGAGGATGCTCTCGTGCCAATTACTACGCTGAACATTAGCTTGACTATGAAGAGAGAAATCAAGACTACCCTTAAATAATTTCTTCTTAAGAAGATCATGTAGGAGTTTATTGGCGTTCAGGTTGGTTGCGGTTTGATTGAGGGTAAGTTTACCGCTTGCAAATTCATAAGCAAGATCACCCACTGATTCACCGTTATAGAGGCTCACAGTCAATGGGTTTAATGAAAATACACCTGTCTTCGTTTTTACATTTGCACTGACTTTACTGATTTTTATTTGCTTCACCTTCAGATCCTGAAGCGACAATTGTCCATTTAAAGGAGTATTTTGCAATGCTAACAGAGGATTATTAAACAAAGAGGTGGATAATGCCGTGCTGCCCTTAAAATTAACTTGCACTTTTGCCAGCGTTTTATTCTCAGAAATAATGGCAAGCTGAGTTTTTAGTTGGATTGGGAAGGGGATTTTTTTTAAGTTAAATTGCTCAGCTCCAATTTGTAAATTAGAGAGGGTCGTTATTTGTTGATTTTGTTTTAAGATAATTTGACCATGGCTGAGTAGAACTCGTTCAATTGCAAATTGTTCTGCAACATGATGGTTTTGTGTTTGCTCAGAAGATAAGGATTTCTTAAATTTAACCGGTAGTTGTGCATCAGGGTTAATATTGACTTGGAAACCATTCGCATTCAGTTCACTGAATACCAACTTTCCCCGTAAAAGTGGAGTTATTTTTAAATTAAAAAGCAAATTGTCTAATTTAACAGCGTAATAGGATTTATCCTGCTCTCCAATTTGCACGTCTATAACCCGAATAGCTGGTCTTGGGAAAATTTGCCAGGAAATATCGCCTTCTATTTTACTATTTTGATGAGTCAACGCCGTTAGTTGCGCGTTTATGTAATCTTTAACAATCTCTGGTCTTATTGATTTGGAAAGTGTCCAGAGGATTAAGCTTGCAATAATAACAAGAGCCGAGAAGGTAAAGACTAATCTTTTTAGAAATTTCATTTTTAGAGATAAGGAAGACACGGCAAGCATATAGTATAGATAACGAGAGCCATGTCAAGTTATACATCAACCCGAAAAATTTAATTTATCCTGTTATTTTCTTGTGTATATCTTGTTATTTTCTTGTGTTTAAGAAAATTTATCCTGTTATTTTCTTGTGAATATCTTGTTATTTTCCTGTATTTAAGTTAATCTGATAGTCTTCCCTCAGAAAAGAGTTTGGGAAAAAAGACGTTGATTTTGGTTTTAAAGTTGTACTAAAGACGTTGATTTTGCTTTTTAGTTGTACTCAGGATGAGTCGATAAAATTCAAGGAGAGCGTCATGCAACCAAGTCGATGGGAAATTATTATTCTTAAGCCCACCCCTGTTTTCTTATCATTCCTTGCTTCTCAATTACCAGAAATTGAATTACCGGAATTACGTTTGTTACAGACTGATAACACCGCTTATGTTATTAAAAAGCAAAAAAATGATGAAGAAACTTTAAATGAAATTGAGCGCCATTTTACAACGATGTTTAGACACGAGATATCTCGCTGGCTTGGAGAAAATGCTCGCAATGAAATTGAGGGAAGTTTCTTGGACTTTCTATGTTGTTTTAAATTCGAACTTCACTCACAAATTGTTCTTATGGAATCTTCAATAGAAGAAGGCAAGCAACTACTGCGTGTTAGACCTCGATCCGTGCTTCTTAAATGGATGAAGGCAGCAGTAGAAGAGCAATCTGACCTAATTAGTGTCTTGGAACGAGTCACTCTGTCTCATTTGGCAGAGAATGCGACTGTTGTGATCAAAAATTTTAGTCGATTAAGTCAAATAAAGCCCTTCCTTCAACATTATTACCAACCAATCTTCGAGTCTGAGATGATGCGTATGTGTAATAACAGAGAAGAATGGCCAATAGTTGATTCATATCAAACATTTAGCAGTTATTTTGCCATCGATATCCACACTCAATTGATTCATTTGCACTAAAGGAGGATTTGCTATGGAACCCATAACTATAGCGATCATTTGTGCGACTGCATTTGGCGTTGTTGCGGTATTGTCTGCATTCATCAGACAACTGTTATTAAGTCGTGATAAAGATTTAAATGATAGAGCCCAGCAGAGAGCATTAAGTCAAGAAGTACTAGAGTTGGAGAACTTACGTAAAGAAATGGCTAGCAGTAAGCGTTTCGATTCCCATTACCAGGTATTAGGTTCCAATAAGGATGCTATCCAATACCTTGATCAAAAGATTGAAGATATTCTTAGGAAAAAATTAGAGCTAATCCACCGCTATGGACAAATGGCCATTAAAGAGTCTACAGCTATAGTTGGAGGTGAACAATCCGCAGATCGAAAGGCGACCTGTGATCAGCTAAAAAGGGAAATTGATAAAGAATTGGAATTCTACAACAATGAATTAGAACAGTTACAGAAACGCCGTGATTCATTGTGGGATACACATTCAGAGCTAAAGGATTATCTCTTAGATCAAGAAAAAAAGCGGAATAGTCATCTCGATGCTATTTATGAACGTCATTCTGGTTTACTAGAAAAAATCTATCTGCGTCATAACCGCAACAGCGAAGTTGTTGCTACAAAATCGATTGAAGCCAGTACAGAAACGTTTAAAGCGCTCATTATGGCACCCATCACCCTGTTAATGCAGTACTTTAAAGGTTCAACCAATGTTGATGAGAGTAAAGCCAAGGATGAAAGCGATGCAAGAGAAGATGTATCTGATGCCGAAGACGACATCAACGATACACCAACAGATGATGATAATTTAAGGGACACTAAGATCAAGCATGAATTGATTGTGTAGACAGGATTTGGTGATTGCAATAAACTGGCATCCCAAGATTCAGGAGATTCTTCGTTATGCTCAGAATGACAAGTTCGTTGTCATCCCGACGTAGTGAGGGATCTTTTAGGGATTCAGGAGATGCTTCATATTGCTGAATGATAATTTTCTTGAGTAAATTAGCTGTTCTCCAAAAGAGAGTCCTATAAAACTATGGCCAAATAATGTCAGCTTCTCGCCGAAAATTTCTATGGATTTGAGCTTATCCCTGGTAATTTTCGCATTTAGCTTCGTTCCAAGCTAATTGAGCTAAGGTTATGAAGAGTTGGCGCTCTTCATAACTGATGTACTTTTTAGTATTTCTTATAAATGTTCTTCATTGTTTAATCCTCCCTTTTTATTTGAATATTGCTCACTTTCTATAATTAAATTCAGTTATCCTCTCTTATTACTTGCGTCAATACCACTGACATGCATAACTATATGAAATTAGTGGTTTTTTTACATCTTATCGGTTCACAAACGGTTCACATGGTTTATTTTGTTGTTTTTTATGTCTTTGCAATTTTGGCCGGTACTCTTTGCAATACTTAATGCATCGGTGATGCGACATTATTCTGATCGCTCACTTGGCTGATTTGGAGTTTGAAAATAATGTAGTTTTTAATAAAGTCTAAGTACCCCGGGATATTTAAAGACGTGATTTTTGGGTACCCACATAAAGATAAGGGGCAGCCTAAACCACATCATTTGCATCATTTGATATGGTGAAAAAGGACAAAGACGGCTGGGAATACATTCTGAAAATTCCTTATCAAGATGAAAATGAGCCTGAACAAACTATCTATGCTTTAATGCAAGAAGCCGAATCCATCGCCGATTGTCGTAATGGATTTACTGAAATGAGTGTCGTAGAACCTGCAACCGGTAAATCCTGGTGATGCCTGCCTAGTTCACCGTCCTGCCCTGGGTTTATTACCTCAATTTTCAGCATAAGAATCGCTACCATGCCGCTCGTTTTGAAAAAGAAACATGCGTGGCAGGTCATGAGTAATGATATGTTTGGTTATGATGAACTATTGAGTAAGCAAACTGCAGCCCTACAAAGAACTACAATTAGACACAGCGGGGGCTATGATGGCCACTACCATGCTGAGTCATTCCAGTGTATCATTGTCATAGAACACATATTTTTAAAATTAAAATTATAGGTTTTCCGCATAGCCAGCCTGAACTAATGGCAATAAGCTCGTGCCATCGAACTACAACCGAATAATTTCAAGAATCAATATAGCAAATCTTGTGAAGGGAAAACTCGACATCGAACTCATCATACAATAACTAACAAGGCACAAGAGCGCCATTTACAAAACATTGATTGCCACCATTGTCATTCAAAGTTCCTCCATTTGCCGTTGGCGTTGCAACTGCCGTACCAGAGGGGTTAAGTGAAATAGTAGTATTTTGGTAATTCACTGTTGATGCAGGATCACTATTAACTATACCAAAAAGACTTCCACTATCTGCACTTCCATTAATAGAAGAATTAACTATAGAAGTTGTGCCGCTTCCACCATTATTTACTCCTATTACTGTACCTCCTCCATTATTAGAGAGCACAGAAATTGTTGACTGATTAATATTAATCGCCCCACTAACTCCAAATAGGTTATTAGCTTGATTTAATGACCCAACCACAAGACCAGCGCCATTACCAGTAGCTGAAATGGTCGATTCAGTGATATTAATAATGCCTAGACCAAGACCTAAGGATGCATTATTTAATATAGCTGCTGATAGATTTCCATTGTTAAGATTAGAAGTAATTAAAGAGCTTGCTATGTTTATTGTCCCTTGCTCATTATTCACTACCCCTATCACAATGTTCCCGTTATTTGCTGTATCTGAGGCTGACGCTGAGATAGTGGAGTCAATAATATTAAATACTCCATTATGCAAATTTCCAGCCCCGATGGCGATGGTTAAAGAAGGCATAACTGGAAGATTCGTAATGCTTGCAATCACAGCAGAATTGTTTAAGTTTATTAATGTTGAACTTGTTACAGAGTTTGAAGCAAAGCCAATAACATTACCTGTAGATGATGTAGAACTGATTTCGGTATTGGAAATATTAATTATTCCAGTCGAAAGAGGGTTGATTAATACACCCACTTGCAAGGGAATAGAATCTAAACCCGTATTTAAAATTCTTATTGTTTGACCATTAACTCTTATATTTTCAATGTTATTGTTTCCATCAAGCAACAAGGAATCATTAATTAATGGGCGGTCCAAACCATTTGCAGATAAAGCAAAGTTGCTTGTTCTACCAAAAATATTTTGTCCATTATAAAAAGTAAAACCCGTGCCCACAGCAGGATTATTATAAGTACCCGAACTCAGATAAAAATTCGCGTTGGGAGATAATGCATTAATCGTATCAATTTGTGTTTGCGCCAAACCAATACAGGGATGTTCGAAGGTACAGCTTTGGAATCCTTGAGCGACTGATGGGGTTCCATCTGCATTGAAAAACCAAATGTTGTCTTTTATTAGCACTGTTCGACCGGTATTGATAATTCCTTTTTCGCTTGGAATACCATCACCATTGTTTAGGTTTGCTATATGACGCGGTATTCTATCTAACATACGGTCATGAATATCCGGCTCACCAGTCTTATCTAATCCACCAAAAGTAAGGCGTAAGGTCAAAAGAAATGTATTATGATTAATGTTGTCATAACTATCGCGTACTTCTACCGAAGCCCATTTAAATTTTAATGGCATCTCAAAACCCGCCTCAACACCATTCACATTAGACGTGTATCTCGGATTGAAATGATAGCCTCCAGCAAAAACACGTGTTCGCCTCAAATAGGGTGAATTGAAAGTATGCCCTACCTCTAAATCAACGCCAGGCCCAACGTTTTCTATTTAATCAAATAAAGGCTCATATTGCGCATGCCCGCTAAAAAAGCTCATGTTAGGTTTACCAAGCTGATTAGTAGTGAAAATGCCCATTAAGTCCTTTCTTTTCCCGATTGGAACATAACCGTTAAGGTGCCCATCCCATCGGTTACTCATCAATTCAATGCCAGGGTTAAGCACAGTAAAGTAATTAGCATTAGGAGTTTTGTTATAGTCAGTAAAAAAATAGGCTCCCAGAATGGTGGTATTACGAACAATTTTTCGACCGCCTAAACCGCCACTGACATACCACGCACGGTCATCACCATATTTGCCAGAGATATCACCATAAAGAATTTGATTTGGGTTACCAGATAGTGGAATCATCGCATCACCTTCACCAAAGGTGTTATTTCCTGTAGAACCCCAAATATTTAGCCGAGGAGGTAATGGCAATATACTAATAGGATTATCTGCTACCGCAGAAGCTGAGGTAGAAAATAGTAAGAGTACTAACCAGCTAAGTTTTTTTTTACTCTGCATTTGACATGCCATTTCCTTGTAAAATTAGATAAAAATCATTTTTCCTAATTTAATTAGTAGATGCTAACACTACCGTTACAAACTTGTAAATCATTAGTATTTACTCTGTTAAAGGAAGCAACCCGTTCAAGCACAAAGCCTTGTGCTATTTAACAATAGCTGTTGTTCACTCTCTTGTTCAATAAGAGCCTGTTGATGCCATAAGCGTTCTAGTTCACGTCTTGCACCTTGAATTTTCTCTCGGATCTTGGCTATCTCCTCTTCGCTTGAGTGCTGATAGATACTTTGGGTCAGATCATTGATTAAGGCACTTTTTTCAAGCATTTGAGCTTCTAATTGGATTGGTCGCTCGTCTTTTTGTTCTTCCCTAATGTCGTAAACAGGATTGATTTCATTCTCTTTTTGTCTTTGCCATTGTTGTTCACGCAATTCTTGTTGGTCCTTAAAGTCCTCTCCCAATAGAAGTGTTTATAAAATCCCTTATGGGTTCGCCAAAGATTATACCGAATCATCTTGGAGAGAATGTTGTTTCATAGCAGCAAAAAAGAACAATAGTAAAATGGCTATGGCTAATTTGTTTATTAACAATGACATCAACAAATTTCGCTGAACTCTTGATGAAAGAGTACAAGTCTAGATAATTACCCTTAAATACCCGCCCACAGGAATGATGGTGGTTTCAAGACACAATTGTAGCGGATAAGCTGGTTTGTCTTTGCCAAAGAAAGCCTCAAGTGCTGCCATGACTTTTTCACCCATCAATTTTTGATCCTCAGGAGAACGTGGCCTAGTCTGAATCAATCTAGCATGAATGAAAGATCCTGACTCACTTGTTCCTGCTCCAACGCGAAAATCATCTAGCAGATGAATACGCGTTTTTATATCTGCCAAAAATGCACTGGGGACAGAGGCAATTGCGTCATGTATACCGTGCAGTAGTTTTTGCAAATCTTTTCCAGCCGTTAGAGGACGAGGTATTTCAAGAATTACGTGTGGCATTCTATTGCTCCTTAAGATAAATGATTGTTAAGAGCCCATTGTGCAATCTCATCTTTACGGGCAAACCACCCTCCAGGGTGCTTTCTAGCATATTCCAAAAATTTATCAAGAGCGGCAACGACTGCTGGTGCACCACTGATACGATCATAAGTGCTAATTGACATTTGGCGTCTGCGGGATTCACCTTCCTGATAAAGCTGGATAATGCGATTAACAAGCAATTTCCTTGCCAGCTAGTTTAAACAGCTCTTGATGTTTTATTATTTGTCTATTTACACTAAAATAAGGCATAATTGGCAAAAAAATAAGGACAATCCCTGTGGCTTACATTAAACGCGATAGTAAGGGCAAAATTTGTGCACTTTACGAAACAGGTGGGGCAGGCATGGAAGAAATTGATATGCAGCACCCTGAGGTTATTGAATTTCTCGCTCGTTGTGATAGCGAGGAGCAATTGAAGTTACTACGCTCAGATCTGCAGTTGATTCGGGTATTAGAAGATCTCATTGAGTTGTTGATAAGTAAGAATTTAATTACAATCACAGATTTTCCACAACCCGTGATAGATAAATTATTATCTCGTCAGAGTATTCGTAAACGTTTATCTGGTGCGATAGGTATGGAGTTTGATAATGAGTAGATGGTTTGTTTTGTTGTTACTGTGCATTGCTAATTTATTGGCATTGCCTTCTTATGCGACTAGTTTAGATGAGCTATTACCAAATGAAAGAAACACCGTTGAAATTTTTCAGAAATTCTCACCAAAAGTTGTTTATGTTCATCGCTTGGCCACCGTGTTGAACCATTCTTATGAGCGTATGCAAGTTCCTGCAGGTGCTGGTTCAGGTATTATTTGGGATGCTCAAGGGCATATTGTGACCAATTTCCATGTCATTAATGGCGCTGATCACTTGAGTGTAACTATTGGTAAATTAACGGTTCCTGCGAAAGTAGTAGGCGCTGAGCCGCGAAAGGATATTGCTGTTCTTGCAATTACTGCTCCCAAGGCATTGGAATTACTAAAATCCTATACTCCTTTTGAACTTGCCCATACGAATGAGCTCTTAGTAGGACAAAAAACGATTGCCATTGGTAATCCTTTTGGATTAGATCATAGCTTAACCGTGGGAGTAATCTCCGCGTTGGGACGTCAAGTACCCGGAGCAGGTGGCGTGACTATCCGTGATATGATCCAGACCGATACCTCAATCAACCCAGGTAACTCTGGAGGTCCTTTGCTTGATAGTAAAGGACGACTGATTGGGCTTAACACGGCGATCTATTCAAACTCAGGTTCTTCTGCAGGTGTTGGTTTTGCAGTGCCTGCCGATGATATAGCACGCATTGTTCCGCAATTGATTAAAAATGGTAGAGTTGTTTTATCCGGTATCGGTATTCAAGTGGTAGAGCCTCACATTGCTAAACGGCTTGGGGTTACTAAAGGATTATTGGTTGCTGATGTTCTACCTCACACGCCCGCAGCACAAGTCAAACTGCGAGGAACCACGCGGGATAGTTGGGGACATATTCATCTGGGTGATGTTATCGTTGCTATTAATGGCCATCCTGTAAAGAATTATGATGCCTTCTACAATATTCTAGTTGATATTAAGGTTGGCGAGACAATCAACTTGGCCGTTCTAAGGCATGGTAAGATGCTAAACTACAAGATGAAAACGATAGATATCGCAGCGTATTAAGCCAGCTTGATTAGTGTCATCCTCCTGGTTTGTGACCGGTGCATAGACCCGATTTCCCCTCACCCGTCGCGCTAACGCGCGTCGACCTCTCCCACAAAGGGGAGAGGTGCACATTATTCCCTCTCCCATTGTGGGAGAGGGTAGGGTGAGGAGGAAAGTGAGTCGGATGAAGCATCTATTATTTCAACTCCCATACTCACGATGGTAAGCTAAAAGACGGTCAACTTCATTAAGTTGGCCGTCTTTTTTAAGATAGTCAATTAAATCAAATAAGGTGATGATAGAGTATACGCGAATCCCTTGAGCTTCGATTTCTGCAAGTGTGGATTGATTACCTATACCTCTTTCGCAGCGATCCAGGGCGATGATGACTCCAGTAAGGTTACCCCCATGAGCCCGAATTAATGATTGAGACTCCCGAAAGGCTGTGCCAGCAGTTATAACATCGTCAATGATGACCGTTTTGCCAGATAAGGGAGCTCCAATAAGTTGTCCCCCTTCACCATGATCTTTAATTTCTTTGCGATTGAATGTCACCGTAACGTTCACGCCCAGTTCGGCTAAGGCAATTGCCGTGGCTGTGGCCAGGGGAAGGCCTTTGTAAGCTGGTCCAAAGAGATGTTGGAAATCTACTTTGTTAGCCAAAAGCGTTTTTGCATAAAATTGTCCCAACTGATGCAAGGCACCACCTTGATAAAATAATCCTGCATTAAAAAAATAGGGACTTTGTCGTCCGGACTTTAAGGTAAACTCACCAAATTTCAATACCTGACAATCCAGTGCTAAACGAATAAATGACTCTTTAAATTGGTGCATAAAAGTTACCTACGTCTGTGATTATAAAAAAAGGCTTCAGTAAACGAGCATTCTACATAAATTTTTTCCAAGAGTGGACCCAAAGAGGCGATAAGATGCAATGTTTTTAAAAAAACCATTAACAATCAACAAAAAACTGTTATTCTAATTGTGCGTTTACTGAAGATAATCTAAAAAGTATCCATCAAAATTTAAAATGTGCTTTTTGATTATCATTGGTGTTACGATTGCCATTGAGCGAGGAGCGTTTACAAAGCTTTACTCTACTTATGAAAAGTAGAGGTTTTAGACTAAGGGGATAGTGAATGTCGCAAAGAGAAACTGGCCATGTTAAGTGGTTCAATGAAAAAAAAGGATTTGGATTTATCGTTAATGAACAAGGGGACGATATATTTGTTCATTATAAAGATATTCAGGGCGTTGGTTTCAAAACCTTACATGAAAACGATCCGGTAACTTTTGTACTTGATAAAGGACCCAAGGGTTATAAAGCTCAGGATGTTATCGTGATTACTGATGAAGCGAAGTAATTTATAATCGAATAACTTAAATATCTCTATGAGACAAGAGTCAGGTAGACTTACCTGACTCTTGTCTTTTATGTTTCAGTAAAATTCCAACCGATACTTGTCTTGACCAAGGACTATGGGAATCGCTATTATCCACCTTAACTTTTTCCTTTGTTTAAAATTAAAGCAGAAAGAATCAGCTGCTTAGAAGCAATAGGGGAGCAACATTATTATCACTTCAGAGGAGATTGGAATGGAGTCTGATCAAAAAGTTGCAGTAATCACCGGCGCTGCAAGCGGTATAGGGCTTGCTCTTGCTCACATGTGTTTACAGCGCGGAATGCATGTGGTTATGGCGGATAATGCTGTGACAATCCTTTGCGATAAGGTTGAGCAGTTAAGCAATCAATCGCAAGCTGAAGTGTTGGGTGTCGTATGTGACGTCACTAAGGCTGAAAGTCTGCGGCATTTAGCAAAACAAACGTATGAGCATTTTAATCGCGTAGATTGGCTGTTTAATAATGCAGGAATTAGTGGGCATTTAGCACCTATATGGGAATTGACAAATGAGCATATCCGCCGTGTTCTGGATGTCAACTTGCATGGCGTTATTCATGGAATACAGGCATTTTTGCCTTTTATGTTTAAGCAACCTCATCGTTCTCATATCATAAATATGGCTAGTCTATATGGATTATGCAGTGGTTCGCAGATGTCTGCCTATGCGATGTCAAAACATGCTATTGTGGCACTCTCTGAATCGTTATATTTTGATCTGAAGCGTTTAGAGAAACCGGTTGATGTGTCTGTGGTTTGTCCTTCCTTTGCCAATACCCAGTTACTTAAAAACTCAACACCTTTGCATACAGATAGACTTCATTATATGGTCGCTGATTTGGTTGCTCGTAGCCGACCTGCAGAGGATGTGGCCCAACATATTATTAAAGAGGTTGAAAGCAAAACCTTTTATATTCTACCGGATAGGGAAGTAAAGGATTATTGTGAGCAACGAATGCAAGCAATTATTGAGCAACAGGACCCGCACCATCATAGTCTGGAAAAAATTATTGCCTCCTTAAGCAAGCGTGCCATGACAAGCGAGAGTTAGGACGATTTTATTGAAGTTTAATTTTAAATAAATAGGATAAAATAATGTAGGTTGGGCCAAGGCCCATAGCCGTCAGGCTAAGAGTTTAAAAGCACTCTCCTTCGCAGAAGTCAAAGGTCAAAAGAGGTTTCTTTTTTGAATCTTTGATAGCAAAGAGGGAGAGATTTTCATAGAAATCATTCAAGAAATGCTTTAATCGATAAGGAGACATGAGGGCGATAATCAATCCAGTAGCCTTGGAACTTAGTTGGTGACAGGCTTTATAAAAAGAGAGTTGTTTGCCTTCTATGTTGCGCATGGGATTGCATAGCAAAAACAAAAGCATCATTGCAATAAACTTACCATAGGTTTCAATAATCACTCGAGCAAACTTTTTAGTTTTGATAGAGTCAATATGCATTAAGGATTTACTTAATTTAAAGAGGAGTTCTACCTGCCATCGTAAAGCATACGTTTGATGAATTGCTTTATTATTGATTTGAGTTTCAGAGGTATTGGTAATATAAATAGACCAACTTTGTAAAGCCAACGATTCCTGGTTTGGTGTGGAACCACGGCGACGATGATCTTTTATAAGTCTTCTCCGCCTTTGCTCGGCAATGACTGGTGGTAATCGTTGAGCGACCAAGCGGACAGGAATTTTATGCGTTGCTCCCATAAGGACCTGCTGAGAAAAGAATGGTGCAGCATTCTCCAAGGTAACGAGTAAATCAAAAGGTTTCTTATCTTGTGTTAGAAGTTTAGTTCCGGTGAGCAAGCGGCTTATGAAGAAAGCGTTTTCTTCCATAATTTTCTTAAACGTGTTCAGTTTAAAATAACCTAAATCCATTAAATAAAGAGCTCCTTTTTCAATAGTATTAAAATAATTATCAAAGCCCTGATCGTTATCACAGCCCGAAGTTAGAGTAAGCTCTTTTATTTGTCCACCAAGATAATCAAACATCATTTGGATTTTCATAGCGGAACTGGATGCGGCTCCGCCACTGCCTTTAAAAAGCTCATTCAGCGCCTGATGTAAGGATATAGTACTGCTATCAATGATGTTAAGGCTACTAAATTGCTCCAATCCTTGGAGTTGAGGTAACTTTTTCATTTGAAAGTGCTTTAAACAGAATAATGAAAAGGCTTTAAGAAATCCGGCTGTTCGTTCGTTAAATCGCTCATGTAATGATTGTTTTTTGATATAAACTTTTTGCGTTTTTACCAATCCACAGAAAAGTTCCAAATTAAAATGTTCTGAAAAACAGAGCGTTATCAATGATTTTATAAAAACACTAGGTGTCAATTTTGAACGGCGTTTCTGAAAACCTGTTTCCTTTCCTATCCGATCCGCTTCATAAGTAAAAAATTTAAAGATTTCTTGAGGAATATTTGATAGGGTATCCAGCAGCATAGAGTCCCTTTTGGTTGTTTTCCTGGCGGGAAAAAATTTAAAAGGGTACTCTAGCTTTTTTTATTATTATTTCAATAAGTTAAACAAACAATTTCTTTCTTAGCCTGACGGCTATGGGCCTTGGCCCAACATTACGATTTAGCGGGAGAAAGGAATGAATACCTGGATTGCGGGCCTGATCATGTTATTTTTTTCAGCCTTGAGCTATGGAGCAGACTATAAAGTTTTTTGGCGTTGTCAAGATGACCATTTGGAGGCATTTGATGTTTATGAGATGAATGACAAAAAAATTGATTTATTTCTTAATTACGTAGAAGATGGCAAGAAAGAGTTCATCTCATCTCCGATTAATTTAAAGAGTGTAGTAGACTTACCTACGAGCTTTAACCAGGAAGATTTTCTAATGTTGGGCGATAATAAACGAGTGTTCATGAACTGTGTAGGGCAAGTGGTTTTAAGTCCTCATTATCCTCAGGCAAAAGTCATCTTTGATGTTCGTCGAAACGCTCATAGTTGTCCTTTTATTCCTAGTGACTGTTAAGAAAGGGATTCTGCAGTTATGCTATTTCAAAAAGAAGATGGAGCATAAATGGGGTTTCCAACGGCCTATTTACTTAAATCAAGACGTTTCTTACCTCTTTTTTTAACGCAATTTTTTGGTGCTTTTAATGATAATGCTTTCAAATTAGCGATGCTAACCTTGATTAGCTATCACGTCAGTACGTCCTCGATGCAATCAGAGAAATATCAAGCCATTGCGGGTGCTTTATTTACTATCCCTTTTTTTCTTTTTTCAGCAACGGCAGGTCAATTGGCTGACAAGTTCGATAAAGCCCGTCTTGCAATCGCGGTCAAGATACTTGAAGTGATTCTAATGATCATTGGCAGCTTTGCTCTTTACTTGCAAAATGTCTTCTTGATGATGTTAACATTAACGGGTATGGGTATTCACTCAACGTTTTTTGGGCCCATAAAATATGCCATTTTGCCTAATCATTTATTTCGTAAAGAATTACTTGGAGGCACTTCTTTAATTGAGGCATCCACATTTCTAGCTATCTTATTTGGGACCACCCTCGGTGCTTTAACCATTGGAAGCACTAGTCCGCATCCTGGATATGCGGTAGCTTTAACCAATTTAGTTGCATGGTTAGGTTTGGCATCAAGCATTTTTATTCCTAAAGCGCTACCCAAAGTGAGTGAGCTTAAAATAGACTGGAATGTTGGGCGAGCGACGATACAAATGATGAAAGCTGCTATGACCAACCATAAGGTATTGCCTGCAATTTTTACCATCTCCTGGTTTTGGTTGCTCGGTACTGTCATCCTCACCAAATTACCCGACTACACTCATTACGTTTTAAAGGCGCAGCCTACCGTTTTTGCTTTTTTTCTTGCTTTGTTCTCCATTGGCATTGCTTTAGGAGCCATTTCTATTGGTCATTTATTAGCAGGGAAAATAACATTACGTTACGTGCCCCCATGTATGCTCCTACTGTCCTTTTTTGGGATTGATTTATACCTGGCTTCACCAAAGGCACTTACGGTTGATTCTTTGCAGTCTTTAATTGTATTTTTATCTCAATTAAATAGTCTGCGTATTACCGCCGATTTTTTTCTGTTTTCTGTTAGTGCTGGGTTATTCATCGTTCCTTTATACACTTACCTTCAAGTGGTGAGTGATGAAACGTTACGAGCACGCACCATTGCCACAAATAACATCTTTAATGCCTTATTTATGATCATTGGATCCGCATTTGTCATGTTTTTAATCTATTTAAACATGAGCATTCCTATGGTTTTTCTCATTCTAGCCATATTAAATGCTCTGACTGCTGTAGGATTATGGTGGCCCCTTACCAAGATTGGAACACTATAGACAAGTGTTCAGCCAATCTTGTGCTGGCAAAAAATCAGTGTAAAGTCGAGCTTCAGCACTGTCTTTTTCGGGTTGCCAATTATATTCCCAATGAACTTTAGGAGGCAGAGACATCAAAATTGATTCAGTTCTTCCGCCGGATTGCAGGCCAAATAATGTACCGCGATCATAAACTAAATTAAATTCCACATAACGTCCGCGCCTGTAAAGTTGAAAATTTTTTTCCTGCTCTCCATAGGCAAGATCTTTGCGTTTTTTAATAATGGGTACATAGGCCTCGATAAAGTGGTCGCCTATGCTTTTCATTAAAGCAAAGCTATTAGCAAATCCGCCTTGATTAAAGTCATCAAAGAACAACCCTCCGATGCCACGTGCCTCCTGGCGATGTTTAAGATAAAAATATTCATCACACCATTTTTTAAAGCGAGGGTAAATATCTGCTCCAAAAGGCTCACATGCAGCAAGGGCTGTTTGATGCCAATGCTGACAATCCTCACGAAATCCATAATAAGGGGTAAGATCAAAACCGCCACCAAACCACCAAACTGGATTACTGCCTTCCTTTTCTGCCACAAAAAAGCGAACATTTGCATGTGAAGTAGGGATGTAAGGGTTATCAGGATGGATGACGAGTGACACGCCTAGTGCATTAAATTTCCTGCCCTCTAATTCAGGTCGATGGGCACTTGCGGAAGGAGGTAATTGTTCACCGAACACATGAGAAAAATTTACCCCCGCTTTTTCAAACACGTTTCCTTCAGTGAGAATACGAGTGATTCCGCCACCACCTTGCGGCCTTGTCCAGACATCTTCGATAAATGGGTTTTGAGGCTCAAAGGTTTCTAACGTCCTACAAATAGTATTTTGTAGCTGAAGTAAATATGCTTTTATCAGGTCAATGGCATCGGTGGGCAATTTTTCTATTTCATTCATGTCTAGTCTTCTGGACCCGTGATTTCTTGCTAATTTTACTGTCAAACTGCACATAGAACAACTTTCATCAGCTCAAGAGTATAAGATTATTTGGTTGGCATATCCCTTGCATCGTTGCTATTGACAAAGGTTATAGATGACTTTTCGTAGTTCGTAGCAGATTCCTTTGAGCCTGGAAGTAAATGGTGGCTGCTCATCCAATGCAGTTTCAGTATGAATGATGGGATTACTAAAATGCAAAAATCGATTCAAAGATTGACTTCCTCCTTACACTCTAATCAAGCATTACAGGCATCTGCATTAGTAGGTCTAAAGGTTCTAGTCAGTAGTAATATTCTTAATCTAGGTCAAGAGGAAGGAGTAAAGGCAGCAATTGATGTGCCTGCAGGAGAAGTGCAGCACTTAAGAGCGGCAATTTATTCTCAGTCAGGAGACTTAATGAGAATAATTTCTTTAGGGCAACAAAATCCAGGGTTGTTTGAATTCATTTGGGATGGCTCTAATGACAAAGGTGAAAGAGTTCCAGTTGGTAACTATAGCCTTAAGGTGAATGCCATATGCGACGGACAAGAGGTAACACTCAAAACAATGACAGCTGCGAATGTGGATAGTGTCTGTCTAGGGGTAAACGGAGAAGGAGTCAAACTCAATGTTGCCGGTATTGGCTCAGTTTTCCTTAATGAAGTCAAACAAATCACGGGTTAAAATTATGCTTTAGATTGGTATTAGCTTCAGTATTATCCTGATATTTTCCAGAGATGGAGCGCGCATCGACTTAACCGAGTCAACCCTGTATCCACAGAATCAAAATCCATCGATGTGTCGGTAATACATTATTTGTTTTAAAAAAGTATTGTATATCAAAAAATTATCTAATAAATTATGCACAATTTTTATAACAGGGAGTAATTATGTCTTTTTTTGCAAAACCTTCTATCAGCTCGTTTGAGCATACGTTGCTATTGGTAGAGTATCACGAGAAAAAAGTGAAGTTTAATCCTGAAGACCCCGCGCATATAAAATTGCTAGAAGGTTGCAGCCGAATGATGAAGCACAAACTAGAAAGATTACAAGCCATTGATGCTCATGCTACGGCAGGGTTCGCCACTGGCTTTGGTGCTTTAAGTTTGTCCTGGTTTCTGCCTTTAAGCATGGCTGCTATGGTTGGTTTTGCCTACGGGTCATACCAATTAGGACAAAGAAAAACCGCTTATGTTGAATATACTGAAGCGCTTGAAAATTTGGCTCGATGCTGTGTTTGGAGTTTGGGAGATGTAAAAGACTCCTCTGAGCTTCGTAAAAGCCCAGCTATCCAAGAGATGATTAGGACTTTAGCTCCTGTTACGAATGATGCGCAATTGCGCGAATTTATTGATGACAAAGTAGAAGAAGAGTTTATTGAGGATGCAAAATCGATTAGAGACGATATTAAGTTCTTTGATCATCAATTAAGCCAGGAAGAAAATCAGATGTATTTCAAAATCTATGGTTATAAACACGGGAGTTTCCTGGATATTTTACAGGGTATCAGTTATGCGATTCAAACAGGCTTTAATGCGCTTAAGCAGGCTTGTACGCATCATGCGGAAGATACGGCAAACACTACTGTTCAGTTCAGTTAGCCAGAATAAACCATGGCAGCTAAGCTGCCATGCCATTGTTTTAAAGAGTTGTAGAGTTGTAGCCCGTATAGCGCAGCAGCGCGTAATACGGGAAACTGCCTATGATGCCTAAATTTCCTCCGCGCTTTGAAATGAACTAAACTTTTAGCATCGCCCAGTTAATTTCTTCCTATGAATATTAATGAGTTGTTCAAAACAATTTTGTTAATTTCAAGCCTCCTGCTGGCAGTTAATTTATATAGCTATATTTTGAAAAAACTGGTTAAAAATGTTACACAATATAAGCTCTGGTTGGCTTGTGGTCTTTTTATTTTTTTCAGTTTTTTATTCGCTTTTGAGACACAAATCATTTCATTTAGTAAACATAAAGAATTCCAATACTTTATTCAGACAGTACTTGAATGTTTATGGTGGTTTTCCCTTTATTTTTTGGCCAACCAAATCATTAATTATTTCATATGGAACAAGTGGTTATTACAATCCGGTGTGATTGTTCCTAGGATTTTTAAAAATTTAGTTTCCTTGGTTTTTTTGATTTTAACTGTAGCAGCTATTGTACACTTTGTTTTTGCGAAATCTGTTTTTGGTATTTTTACCGCATCTGGAATAATGGCAATCATTCTTGGTTATTCTGCACAGGCAACGTTAAGTGATGTTTTTGCCGGTATAGGGTTAAATACAACGAAACAATTTAGTGATGGTGATTGGATAACTGTATATGGCGGCGCGGGCGCAGGACGTTCGGTCACAGGAAAAGTTTTGGATATCAATTGGCGCTTTGTAAATTTACTTAGCTACGATGGAAACATTCTATCGATACCCAACTCGGTTATCTCTCAGCAAATTATTGAAAATCTGTCGCAACCTAATCCTGTTCATTCTGGGACACTGTCTGTTACTGTAAAACAGCTTATCTCTCCTGAGCGGTTTAAAAACATTCTAGTCTCGGTTGCCTTACAGTCAGACAAAGTGTTGGCTGAACCTAAACCAATTGCCACTTTGATGGAACTTAGAGAGGAAGATTCGTTGTACCAATTGGTTTATTCTACCAAAGAAATTAGTACAACAATGATCAATGATCAAATTTTGTCGGCACTTTGGTATCGATGTCTGCGCGAAGATATTATTCTCGTTGGTTCAGAATTACCCCCTAAACCCACGCTTTCTCACAAAGAATTAGCTAGTTTCTTGCGTAAAGTGGATTTATTTCATTGCTTACAAAAGGAGGAAATCCAATCACTTGCAGAACATTGTCACTATAGAATGTATGGTCCCCCAGAAAGGGTGTTGGTAGAAGGTGAGAGTAACCAATCATTATATGTTATTTATCGAGGTTCAGTGTCCCTTTTTATAAATACAAAGACGAATAATCCAGTGCTATTTGAAAGCTATCAAGAAGGCGACTATTTTGGTGAAATCTCCCTTTTAACGGGTGCTCTTTGCAGAGGATCTATTGTTGTAAAAACAGAAAGTATAATTATTGAAATTGATCATGATAATATTGGTGCTCTATTTGCGAATAGACCCGAACTAATGGAAAAGATAAGTGCCTTGGTTGTAAAAAGGGTGAGTGCTATTGAGCATTTGCAACATGCTCAAGTTAAGATCCCGGAAGCCGATCATCAAAATTTACTGCGAACCTTGGTGTCCCATGTACGTCATTTTTTCAAGCATAAAAATGTTCCTTTTTAAACCGAATAGTTGGGACATCCACAAAGAATAATGGCACATTGTATTCAAGCAAGGTTAAATCACCGCGGTTTTAGTGAACTTGAAACAGATTTTTCTTGCTGCTGAAGATCGAGAGCATCAAGAGTACTACTAGAAGATTTTGCAGGTTTACTACGTGGCTTGATATCTACATCAACTAATGACTGATTCTTATCCATGATTTTTTCACCAGTAATTTGCTATTTGTTTTTTCACTCCAGTTTCTCTAGGAATAGGGAGGCCAAGCCTCTTAAATAATCTTGCAAAGCAAGCGTAGGCTAGGCTGTCAAGCCCAGCGGTTGTCGAATTGATTTTACTCTCCAAAATGTCCATTATGAAATTCATCATTATAAGCCCAATTGACAGGAAGTATTCCTGATTGAATGAATCGATGGATACTTGAATAAGGCCATTTAGATGGACTAGAGACATAGTGATATTTTACGGGGTTGTAATGAATATAATTGATATGCTGTTCATAATTTGCATCATTTCGAATACAGTGTTTCCAATCCTTAAATGCTGGGCTTAACAGCCCAGCCTACGCTTGCTAATATGGAGACACATTTAATATACACCCTAGATGCACCCTATGAACTTGGGTTGTGTTGGGTATTTAATCTTAACATGTTTTACTGGCGTCCCGGAGAGGATTCGAACCTCCGACCTGCCCCTTAGGAGGGGGCTGCGCTATCCAGCTGTGCCACCGGGACTTATTCGTATGCAAGTCTAGCTTTATCGTTGGGAAATAACAATAATGCGCTTCACATCTCTACATAATTTGGACCACCACCGCCTTCTGGGGCATACCAAACGATATTCTGACGTGGATCTTTGATATCGCAAGTCTTACAGTGGATGCAATTCTGCGCATTGATTTGTAGCCTTGGGCCGGTTTCCTCTTGGATGATTTCATAGACTGCCGCTGGACAATAGCGGATTTCAGGTGAGGCATATTGTTGGTAATTAACATCAATGGCCAGTTTGGGATTACGAAGTTTCAAATGACATGGTTGATTCTCTTCATGAAAAGTATTTGTTAAATATACGGAAGAGAGTCTATCAAAAGTCAATACGCCATCAGGTTTGGGATAATCAATTTTTTTTGCTTTCTCAGCTGGGATCAACGTCGTATAGTCAGCATGATGTTTCATCGTCCACGGTGATTTGCCATGCGTTACATACGTTTCCCAAGCTGCATTGGCTAGTCCCACCCAAAGTCCGTAGCGAAATCCAGGACGAATGTTTCTGACCTTATATAATTCTTCTGCAAGCCACGATTGCTGAAATTTCTCAGGGTAGGTCTTAAGCGTAACCTGGGAATCGATGCTTGCTTGCTTTAACGCTTCATAACAAGCTTCAGCCGCAAGCATCCCTGATTTCATTGCGGCATGAATACCTTTAATTTTTGGTACATTCAGAAAACCAGCCGCATCACCAATTAATGCTCCACCAGGAAAAATTAACTTGGGTATGGACTGCCAGCCACCTTCATTAAGAGCTCGCCCACCATAGCTAATTCGTTCACCGCCTTCTAACGTTGGACGCACGAAAGGGTGAGTTTTAAAACGTTGGAATTCAGCAAAAGGATTTAGCCAGGGGTTCTTATAGTCAAGTCCCACAACGAAACCAAGGGCTACGCGGTTTTTTGACAAGTGATAGATAAAGGAGCCGCCATAAGTCCCTTGATCCAGAGGCCATCCACAAGTATGAATGACTAAGCCAGGTTTATGTTTCTCAGGAAGAACTTGCCAAATTTCTTTTATCCCTATCCCGTAAGTTTGTGGTTGCACATTGTCTTGTAGATGGAAACGACGCATCAAGTTTTGACTGAGTTGTCCGCGACAACCTTCCGCAAAAAGAGTTTGTTTGGCATGCAAATGCATTCCAGGCTGGAAGTGAGGTGTCTTATCTCCTTTCTTGTCGATACCAACATCGCCTGTTGCCACGCCAATGACCTCTCCCTTGGTATTATAGAGAATATCGGTGGCAGCAAACCCAGGATAGATCTCACAACCTAAATGTTCTGCTTGCGTCGCTAAGAATTGGCATAATTCACCCAGGCTAATAATGTAGTTGCCATGATTTTGCATGGGCTTTGGTGTAGGGAAGCGAAAGTGATGTTTTTTAGTCAGGAAATAAAAACCATCTTCGGTGACGGCGGTATCTAAGGGGGCTTCTTGCCAAGTGTTAGGCAAGAGCTCTTTTAAACCTCTGGGCTCAAGCACGGCTCCTGACATAATATGAGCGCCTACTTGAGCTCCCTTTTCAAGAATGCAAACACTAAGTTCTTTGCCGCTTTCTGCTGCTAGTTGCTTAAGTTTGATAGCCGCGGATAACCCGGCCGGGCCGGCACCGACAATGACGACATCATATTCCATTGTTTCGTGCTGCACACCAACTCCTTACAAATCAAAAAGAAAAAATCATCGCTTTTATTGACCTTAAGATCAAGGTTGTGGTTTCTATGGTTGCTTAACGACCTCCTCCGACACCACCTGTTCCGGCGTAACCACCAGGACCTCCTCCGCCATAATCTTCTTCCGTTGTTGGCGTGGTTGGCGCACAAGCGCTTAACAAGCTAAAAAGACAAAATAGCGTTAGTAAAATGAATAGACTTGTCTTTATTTTTCTCATAATCATCTCCAAAATCTAGCTCTTAGCTTGTCCGTATTTGCAGACTTAGTGTATGTCAGTTAATGAAGGAAAGCATCTAAATTTATAAAGTCAGGCAAAATTACTCAATCCAGTGGAAAAAAGTTTACAAATACCGTATAAAAGGAGCTGAGCTCGTAGTGTTGAATCTAAATTGTGCAATTAATTAAAAGGATGAGAGCATGACACATAGAACGCGAATGATCGCGCTGGGGTGTGTTCTATCATTTAATGCTTTGGCAGGAACTTACTTACCGGCGATAACAATAGAAGAAAGCCAAGGTAATCGATGGTCTATTATTGCAAGTTTGGGCTATGGGCAATACGAACATGCTTATAGTGATGATGGCCAAACGCCTCTGGGCAGGTTGGCCGTTGGAGCAGAGCTACTTACAACTACACAAACAGCATTCGGTTTAGAGTTTGGTGTTCAGAATGGAAACCGTATGCGTGTTGGGCTGCCTCCAGGAACATTGGACATCCTGGGCGGCGTTGTCCGCACAACCGTCAAACCCATGTTAGATTTGCTATTTACTGCGAATACAACACCGATCAGCGAAAGCTTACTTTTCGCGCAATTAAAAGGTGGCATTGCTTATCGTCAATGGGAGATGGAAACGAATCTGATAAACAATAAAACAGAGTTGGCAGGAGAAGTTCAAGCGGGTTTTGGTTACCCGCTTACGGAAATTACAAGTTTAAATTTGCTATACCAAGGTGTTTTTGGCGGTAACACAAGGTTTCATCCGCCATTGAATGATGCGGGGCGTTTTTCAAGTATTCCTACACAACATGGAATATTATTTGGTTTTTCGGTTATTGCTTAATCGCCCTTACGTACCCAAACCTTTGGAGGGGCTGGATGAGTGCCGGGGAAATTTATGCTAGTGGGCTAGATCTAAATTTTTTCCAGACAGCTGATCTTGAACGGGTTCCAACAGATTCACCCGATAAAGCCACTGCTATTGCAAGGAATGCTTTGCGGATTTTAATGATGGGGTGGCATTCTGATTGGCAGCAGATGATATCTCCTGAGGTTCTCAAAGCCGTCTTTCTTAAACGTGATCGTGAATTAATGCTGGGCATGAGAGAGGCCTTCCAGCAAGGTTTTACTCATATCCACGGACAATTGCTAAGAGCAGGGTTAACTGAATCACAAAAACCACAATTTAGACAAGCGCAATTATATATCAGCAATTGTCTGACTCTGTTACCGTTTAGTGATATTAATCCCTATGAATCCATCGCTGTTCCTCAGTGGGTAGAGGGGCAATGGCAACTCATTGATTATCATGTTGTTCCCATCGAATTAACCCCTACGCATGGGTTTAAAAAATTGTTTATGCGGGATGAGGACAGGGTATTTGCCTATGGTTTGGAACCCCTTAATAACGATAATGCTGAATCCCACTTGCTGTTCATGGGGACCACTTATCCGGCTGGTCAAGGTTTCCCGACTCAGGTGGCTGCAGATTTAAAAGGCTTCGAAACAGTGGGTACTAAGCTATATCGGAGTGGGCGAAAACGAATAATGGATTGGTTGCATCAGCAAAGAGGTAAGGTGCATGTTTGTGGAACCAGTCTAGGGGGATCTTTATCTTTGCTGTTGGCACTCGATAAAGATCAAGACGATAAAATATCTCGAGTTGATGCTCTTAATCCTGCTGGTCTTCATGACGCGTGGTTCAAAGACACTGACGATCACTGGGAACACTTGAAGCACAAGCCAGCAGTGTTCGTGCAAAAACAGGGTAATGATCCTGTTTCCCGATTTGGGGTATGGAAGAGTGACTGGAATATTTTACATGTAAAACCGCCGCCCGATAAGAAAGGACCAAATCCACTCCTTGATCATGCTTTAAATTACGCGGGTTTCGCGCAAACAGAGTTTATTACTGTTGATCCACTTGCGGATAATGAGGAGCATAGAAAACGTAATTTTTGGTTTTATACCGTTGGGCGGGTGTTAGTTTATTATTTTGCTGTTGTGCCTTTTCGCTATTTTAGCTTACCTTTATTGCGTTATATTACTAGTCATAAAACCCAACTTGCTGTTACAGCTACAGTAATTTTTTTACCGTGGTTGTTATTGGTTGTTGCTCCAGTGATTGCCTTACCCAGTCTCCCTTTTACGCTTGGATTTGCATGTTTTGCTGTCTTTGGTATCCCCCTAGGTTTCTTACTGGATAAAACATTTTGGTGCTTAGTCAATTGGTACAAAGGAGATAAGTCTTCTGAGTTTTTCAAATTTTTGCTTTGGCTAACAAAACCAGAAGGGTTGGGATGTGTTGTCGGCAGCATGACTGTACTTAGTATTGTAGTGACGTTGTCTCTAATAACATTTGGTCCAGTCATGCTTCCCTTTGCTATCGCTATGATTACCGCTTTACCTTTAGTCCTTTACATAACTTACAAGGCAAATGAGACCTTAAATATTGTTCTAGGAAGTGAAAAAATATCACCTCCAGCGTGCCATAATCCTTCGTTAGCAAGAAGCCCATTACTTGATATGTACAGAAATCAACAACAGAAAACCTTCAGCTTGCAGGAGTTGGGCGACTATTACCGTGCTAAACGTGAATTGTTAAAGGGAAAAAAGCGTTTCATACCCGAGTCAGATAACGGCAACACAGAGAGATTTGGGAAAACAAAAAAAGAGCTTCTTGAAAGCCTGGGTAAAGACGATCCTGAGACAGAAATTGTTGTTAAAGCTTCAAAGGCAAAAATTTGTCATATTCAGCAAACTTTAAATGTATTATATGCTCCTTTATTCTTTGGTCCGCAACGAGAACAAAAAATCAAAGAACGCTTAGCTGAAAATTACGACGTTTATACAAGGGGTAAGGTTCACTTGTTAAGTTAGGCTAAAATACCGAATTACCGTGGCTTGACCACGGTATCCATTGACTGCCTCAATAGACCCCGTGGTCAAACCACGGTAATTCGATGTTACGAAAAGTAGAGAAATAAGAAATTTGAAGATTAAGTTTTAGCAAGGAGAATTGTTGTTTTCTTATTCCAGCAATGATTAGGAACTGGTTGGTTCCTTTATTAGAGCGCGTTTGAGGTCATCAAAGGCTTTGATGACCTCTTTACATTCATGCCCCTGACAGACATAAGCACAGCAATCTCCTTGAGCCTTTTTAGCCGCTAGTACTTCAGGCAAATGCGATACATGACTTGGAATCGCAACCACATAATTATTAAAGGATTTTGCAAGAGCTTGCCAACGCTGAATTTCATCTTCTTGACCGCGAATTACAATGATTTGTGGTGGGGTTAGATAGGTTTGCAATCCTAATAACAAAGAGCAATGTTCCGCTGGGTAACGAGACAACATGGTCCACGCTGCTTTTAGGGTTTGTTCTGCAGCCTCTATATAACGAATTTCTCCTAGCAAATGACCAAGGATAAGAAGGGTGCGCACAAGAACACCATTGCCTGCGGGAATAGCATCGTCCATCATCGTTTTGGGACGATAGAGTAATTTCTCATGATTGTTAGCTGTAAAAAAGAAGCCCCCAACTGTTTCATCAGAAAAATGAGCCAGAATAGCTTCTGCAAGTTCAATAGTAAATAATAAATGGTCAGTATTCCAGGATACTTCCAAAGAGGTCAGTAAGGCGTCCAATAAAAAGACGTAATCATCTAGATAACCCAGCAAATAAGCATCACCATTCTTATAACAGGCTTGTAACTTTTCTCCGTCCCAAAGCTTGCTTTGAACGAAATCTAAAGCCTGATAAGCAGAATGAAGGTATTTTTCTTGGTTTAATCGTTTTCCTGCCAATAACATGCCTTTTATCATCAAGGCATTCCAAGATGTTAAAATTTTTTCATCGCGAAAAGGGGTGGAGCGCTTATTGCGTGCCCACAAGAGCTTTCTCTTTGCAGAGGCAATCAATTCTTTGACGTCTACCAGTGGCATATTCAATGTTCTGCTCACCGATTTTAAAGGCTGTGAGATATATAGGTGCCAGTGATTTTCAAAATTGGCAGGATTATTTAGGCCGAAATACAGCGAAGCAACAGTGTATTCTTGTGCAGTTAATAAAGCTTGAATTTCGCTTTTATCCCAATAATAGAATTTCCCTTCCTCACCTTCTGAGTCAGCATCTAAACTGGAGAAATACCCGCCTTCTGCGGATTGCATCTCTGCAATCACCCATTCTGCAGTTTCTGTTAAAATTTTCTTAAATGAAGATTGCGGATAGGCACGGCTCGCCAAACTATAAAGCGTTAACAATTGACCATTATCGTATAACATTTTCTCGAAATGAGGGATATTCCATTTTTGATCAACGGAATAGCGATAAAATCCCCCTCGCAATTGATCATAAATACCACCTTTGGCAATTTTTTTTAATGTTTCAGCTGCCAGAGGAGATCGATTACTCAATAAATACTCCAATTTACTAGCTTGCGGAAATTTGGGAGCGGTACCAAAGCCACCATATTTTTCATCATAATTTTGTTCCAGCATGGTAAACGCAAGTTCTAATGGTTGTGGATTTAACGATAAGCTGAATGTTTTATTCTGTTGCTGCAAAATTCGTTTTAATTCCATGCCTTGTTTGCGGATGTCTTCTGTCCTGTTTTTGTATAAATAGGATGTGATATTCAACACCTTTTTAAAACTGGGTAGCTGATAGCGATCCTCCAGAGGAAAATAAGTTCCGCTAAAAAATGGTGTAAGATCAGGGGTTAAAAAAATGGTAAGTGGCCAGCCTCCACTTTGTTGGCTTAAATAATAATGGGAGGTTTGATAAATCTTATCTAGATCAGGGCGTTCTTCCTTATCAACTTTAATGTTGACAAATAACTGATTCATTAACGCTGCCGTTTCTTCATCTTCAAATGATTCATGAGCCATCACATGGCACCAATGGCAGGCTGCATAACCAATGGAAAGTAAGATGGGCTTATTTTCTGTTCGCGCCTTATCTAGCGCCGTTTCTCCCCATGGATACCATTCAACAGGATTATGCGCATGCTGTTGTAGATATGGGCTATTTTCATGAATGAGATGATTGACTGGCGCTTTAGACATATGATTTAGTGTTAATAGGATTGTTATTTTTAATATAGCAAATACTTAAATTTGAAACTTAAGCTTGGACTAAAGGTCCACTTAATCCCCTCACTCACCATGCTATGCACTGAGAGGATCTCTCCCCTCACCCTATCCTCTCCCAGAGGGAGGGTAGGGTGAGGGAATTTTATTGACCATTTGTGGTCGTTTCAGCAGGAACCAGATATTTTTTCGCAAAATCGGTGCCAATACACTCGCCTATCTTATGTCCCCAAGTGTTTGCTGTCTCCACATTGAGAGTACTTGGAAGACTGGAGTAATATTGCGTCTGGCACTTATCGAAACTCTCAGGAATTAAAGTCATGCATTTCGCATTGTCAATATTGCGTCCCTGAAGTTTTTTCTTAATCGATTCATCTTCAAAGAAACCATTGCAAATCATCGTTGGAGCAAGTGCTTTAACCTGTTCTAACCATTTATCTTTAGGCATGTCCACGGATTGCGTGCTTGAGCTTGCTGTACTGGGGGAAGAAGCACTAACCAAATATTTGGTCGCAAAATCGGTGCCGATGCATTCGCCAAGCGTATGTCCCCATTTTGATGCACTTTCTTTATTCATCATTGCAGGTAGATTGGAATAATATTGTTTTTGGCATTTCTCAAAACTATCAGGGATCAAGGAAGTGCACTTCGCATTGTCAATTTTCAAGTCATCCATACGCTGTTTGAGAGAAGCTTCTTCAAAGAAACCTTTGCAAATGACACTAGGTGCCACTTCTTTCAGTTTTGCTAGCCAATCATCCTTGGTCATTTCGGTGGGGGATGTTGCCATGGTGGATAGAGGTAATAGCATTACTCCAAGGCCTAGTAAGAAATCCAATCTAGATTTTGTTGACATTTTATTTATTCCCTTAAAGATGTACCTTACAAGGATAGACAAAAAATCTTATTTTTACTAAATCTAAATTCAATTATTTAAAAATAATTTGCTTTGTCGACAATAAGATAGCTAAAATTTAGCCTTATTGTTTTTAGATTAATCTTGTATCTAGGTCTTTGCTAAACTTTTAACAGGTCTATTACAGGGGTTGTATATAAAGCATATGCAAAAATTATCCCGTGAATTTTATGGTAGAGACACAATAACAGTGGCTAAGGATCTATTGGGTAAGTATTTAGTTCACTCCACAAACGGTTATGAACGCGTTGGTAAAATTGTTGAAGTCGAGGCTTATTTAGGCCAGCATGATTTGGCAGCGCATTCCTCAAAGGGTGTGACACCACGGACAAAAATAATGTTTGGCCCCCCAGGTTATGCTTATGTTTATTTGATTTACGGTATTCATCATTGCATGAATGTGGTTACAGAGAGTGAGGGTAGTGGTTCTGCTGTCTTATTGCGAGCACTTGAACCGATTAACAATCTTAACCAACGTACACAAGGCCCAGGTTTGCTATGTAAGGCAATGGGAATAGACAAACAATTAAATGGTCATGATTTACTAAGTGACAATTTTTATATTGCTGCTCCTATTGATGAAACCCATATAGCCATTTCAGAAAGACCACGTGTAGGTGTTGACTATGCCAAGCATTGGGCAAACGAATTGTTGCGGTTTTATATAAAGGATAACAAATTCATATCTAGAATTTAGGAACGTCCCTAATTCGGTTGAGTTTAGTAGGCTGATAGTTAATCATTTATTGCAAAAATCGCTGAACTTTAGTGGCTAAGCTATTGGTCGTCGCCAAAAAACCTTCTTTAATTCTTGTTTCACCTGCACAGTAGATAAGTCTGTTAGTAGAGGCTGTCAAAAGTTTTCCTCCTGCTTCGTTGAGAATGATCTCAGGAGCGCATAGATCCCATAAATGGCAATGACCGGAAAAGTTAAAATAAAGATCAGCCTCACCTTTGGCAATTTTCCCCAGTTTTAAGCCGAGGGAGCCATGCTTGATGATTTTATTAATACCTAGCTCTTTTGCTATGTTTTCTGCTCTAGTACTCCAATGACTCCTGGATTGTATTAAAATCGCTCGAGCAGGATCTGAGACGGTGTTCACTTGTAGGGGCTGGTTTTTCTGTGGTTTGGTGAAAAATGAACCGCAGTCTTTTATAGCATAATAAAGTTCTTGTGTATCTGGTTGATAGACCACGCCAAGTTGAGCCTCCCCCTTAATAGCAAGCCCTAACATGACGGACCATTCATTGCTGCCAGAGATAAAATCACTTGTGCCATCAATCGGGTCAATAAACCATATCCTATCCGCTTGGGCTGATTTGGGAGGTAGGGGTTCTTCTTCGGAGATAATAAGATCATCGGGAAAGACTTGTTTCATTGACTTGACTAAGAACTGACTTACCTCCTGATCAGCTTCAGTAACCAACCCTAGATGTTTTCCTTTATCAAAGATCTTATAGCCTCGGGAACGAATATTTTTTACGATGTTACCCGCTTTATAAGCAAAATCGATGACTACTTGTAATTCTTTGTCTAAAGGATGGTTTGCATTAGATTTATTGTCTTTCTGATGCTTCATTTTTTTTCTCCCAGCATACGCTTTAGGGCACTCATATTAGAGGAACTGCTGATACACTTTCTTTTATACTACATTTAAACCATAGTTGATTCTCTTAATAATTGGGACTCAGAGGCTTTAAAGGAAAATGCGCGATTTTTTTACAGGGATATACTATTTTTTCTCGGGTCTGCGAAGCTTAAATAAAAAAGGACTTAGGCGTTTTGTCGTGATGCCCGTGATTTTTAATCTTTTTGTTTATGGGGCAATCGCTTATTTGGGCTATCATTATTTATCACCTTGGGCAGATTACTACATTAGTAAATTACCTCATTGGCTTAGTTTTCTGAGTGTGGTTTTTACTATCTTATTTTTTCTATTATTTATTCTCTTTTTTTTAACTACCTTTTCCGTTTTGGCCAATTTGTTTGCTGCACCTTTTAATGGTTTATTAGCCGAGCGAGCTCAAAAGATCCTACAGAATGCGTCTATTCCTGAAAGAGGGTTCGGTAAGGCAGTGATTCAAAGTATTAAACGACAGGGGCAATTTATTGCTTATTATGTACCACGCTTACTACTGATGTGTTTTTTGTTTTTTCTGCCACCATTTCACCCCATGTTACCCTTCTTATGGTTTGTATTTAATGCATGGATACTGAGTATTCAATATCAAGATTTTGTTATGGATAATAATTTGATTGATTTTAAGACAATGCGAAGCATGATTAGTAACAATAAAAGTTTATCGTTAGGTTTTGGGTTTGCAGCAAGTTTATTAAGTTTTGTTCCTTTTATGAACCTTTTAGTCATGCCAGCAGCTGTGATCGGTGCTACTAACATGTTTTATCTAAAAATTTATTCTAAAATTAGACAAAATTCTAAAAATAGACTATAGTTGGATTATAGTTGCAAGAAGAAGACTATCATGAAAACTTCAACTCAAGTCTCATTATCTGTTCCTAATGAAGTTGCATGGAAGGCTTTAAAAAATTTGGTGGAAAGATTCTCTTTTAATAAAGAAGAGGCCCTTATCTTGATGGGAGACATGCCGCCTTCCTCTTATTATAAAGGGATAAGTAAATATGAGGGTAATTTAACAAGAGATGAAAAAGAACGCATTTCTTTGTTACTAGGTATCTATAAGGACCTGCGAATTTTGTTTGTTGATAGCAACCAGGCTATGTCGTGGATAGATCGAAAAAATAATTTGCCTCCATTTAATGGCCTTAGCCCAAGAAACTACATGATGGAGGGCAGTTTAATGAGGCTCGCAGAGGTACGAAGGTTTTTGGATTTTTGGCGAGGATATTAATATATAGATGTTCAATTATACGGATTTTAAAGAAAAAACACATCGCCTTATTCCATCACGCTATCCTCCAGTTACATTATTTGACTGGGTGGAGTCTCCTGAAGAATTGGAACAACTTGCTTACCTTGAGGGTCTAACCAATGATCGTTTAACCACGGAGTATGGTCAAATTTCCTTAGTGGCTAAAGATGATTGGGTAGGGGGACCAGGAGCAACGCCATTAATGGCGGCTTTTACCCATTTTGGTGTTTCAAGATTTAGTGATGGAACATCGTATGGGATTTACTATGCTGGCGATTCCATAAGAACGGCGATTGCTGAAACCAGGTTTCATAGGGAACGTTTCCTGGCTGCATCGCAGGAGCCTCCTTGCATTGTACAAATGAGAGAATATACCGCTTTCGTTACAAAACCTCTGGTTGATTTATCTAGTGATGTCTACAGAGACTACTTAAATCCTAACATCAATGCTTATTTTAAAAGTCAGGAGTTAGGACGCGAAATAAAGCGGCAAAACGAATGGGGCTTACTGTACCCCAGCGTAAGAAGCGAGAGCGCAGATGCTAGGTGTCTGGCAATCTTCAGACCTCCAGCGCTAACTTTGCCTGTGCAAGCGGGGCATTATGATTATATTTGGGATGGTAACTGCATTGCTGAGATAAGGAAATCCGTGAAGTATCAGTAGAAAATTTCAGCAAAATATAAGACTTCAAATAAATGCTAAACTAAGATGGAGTTTAGCAAGAAATTTGTGTCATGGTAGACAACCCTGAATTGTCTATATTGCCAGCTTTATTAACATAACTGGAGATTTGACGATGAAAACGATTACAGTGAGTATTTCTTCTTTATTTCTTATGGCATTCAGCTTTTCTTCATTTGCCGATAAGGTTGTTATATCTGGTCCGCCAGTTGTTTTGGAAGATCGTGGTGCTGTTTACTATGTTCCTAACACTTACACAACAACCAGCTCTTATCATTATGTAACTATCGGTGGTACTAACAAGATATGTTATGCGGAGGCACAACCCTCTCTAGCCGCTTTAAGTTCGAATGTGATTGAAGTAAATATAGGTGGACGAACAGTTAACTGGACCTGCTATCCCTATGATGAGGCTTATTTCGCTGTAAGTCCTTAATTTTAGCGGGGCGGATTTTCCCCGCCCCCATCATTTTCATTTCTTGCATGCAGCAATTGCTTTTAAGACTGTTATTCACAAATTATAAAGTTTATCCTCAAATTACGTTGGGAACGTTCCCTTACTCTACAGATGAAAGAAAAAGTATAGTAAATTGTCATTTGGGACATTGTGTTCATTTAGTAGCATTTTCATCATGGAGAAGAAAAATGACATTTAAAATACCTACCTTGGATGAGTTAATCCCTTTTGCAGACCGTCTGCTCGGTGATTATAAAGAAGAACGCCAGCTCATGGATAAGAATAGGTTTCTAGCCTCCTATAGAGGTGAAACAAACAATCCAAATAGGTCAAGCGATATTAATTTTATCTGTACCGTTGCCAAAAATATCGATAAAAATAGATATCAATATCAGACGCTTGCACGAATATTTCGTAAGGAAACACCTAACAATCAGCAAATAACTGAATTTTTAAGGCGTGCTTTAGCCGGTGTATATTTATTGCATTTAGATAAAATCAATAACGAATATACGTTTGAAAGTTCAGTTAAAGATAGATCAGCTTTAGCAAAATTATTGTGTGAGCTATTTGAGGTGGAAAAATTCAGCGAAATCCCTGCACTAACCATAAAAAATTGCCTAAACGACCTCAAGCTCTATCTTCGGTTTATGACGACGAATGCTGGAGCAAACCTAAGATGGCATGAGAGTAAAAGCAATGAGATCTTATTTAAAGAGATTACTGACGCAATACCTGACGTGGAGCCATCAACACAAGCAAGTCTTAGTATGTGATCTAAGCGTAACGTAGTCATTCAATCCATATGGATTTGTAGTACAGTGACAGCCTAATGTTGACAGGGGAAAAAGGGTTTCTTCTTAATCGTTCCTCAAAGAGAATTCCTCGCCTCGGGGTCCTGTCACTGCAGGTATCCCACCGTGCTCGCAAGCTGCGCGCGGTGGGAGCCCTCCTTCCGTGCCACCCCTCGTTGAAGATCGTTACCTGTCAAAATTAGGCTGTCACTGTCGTAGTCCTATTTCCGAGCATAGAGGACTATGGAGAACAATACTAACAGCATACCCAGACCTTGCTGAAGGGTTAATTGCTCTCCCAAAATTGCGAAAGCCAATATTACAGTAGCAAGCGGCATCGCCGCTGTAGAAAGAGAAGCTAGAACACCATCCACTTGCTGGCAGCCAAAATACCAAAAAACATAAAATAATCCTGAACTTAGTCCTAAAATAAACATGATTATCCATGTCGTTAGATCAAACGTAGGGGTTTGCAGGTAGAAGAGAATGCCGAGGGGTAAGGTTAACATTGCATTTATGCCATTCATCAAAGCCGAAATAAGAAAGACTGGGAGGCGATTTGGGTAAGCTCGAGATAAAACATAATAGGCAGCTTCAGGCAAAAGAGAAAAAAGAATGATAATATCGCCAACAAATGAGTGAATGACTTGCGTGCCAGAGAGTTTGCCATAAGCAATCGTCATAAGCCCCATGGTAGCAAAAAAGATACAAAGACCTTGTTTTCCTGCTATTCTTTCCCCAAGAAAAATCCAGGAGAGAATAGCAATCATTGCTGGCAGCGTACTGGTAATGATCCCGGCAACATTGGCATCGGTATAATGTAAGCCTAAAAGCATAAGACAGTTGAATAGCACACCAGCAGAAAGAGCCTGAGCGAGAATAAAAAGCCAGTCTTTTCGTTTGAGTTCAGAAAAAAAGTAACTTAAGGGGGTGGCTTCTTTAAGATAAGTAAGCCAATGTAAAGCTAAAAGGATTAAAGTTGCCAAGGTAAAACGTATAAACAACAGAAAAAATATGGGTAGTGAGGCCAATAACACTTTAGACGCTACGATATTAATTCCGACCATCGTTTGCGCAAGAATTAAAAATACCAGTCCCTGTGAAGGACTTTTAGCTGCTGTACGCATAATGATAAACCAACCCCAGAGTTATAAGACTAAAATATAAACCATAGTTTACCAGGTCTTTTAGTTCTAGTTCTTGTCTTTAGGACGCATACTCTTTGCCGTTAGCGTCATATGGCGCCATTGAGAAGGGGTCATACAGAAAAATTTAGTGAATCGTCGGCTGAAAGCAGATAAATTTTCATAACCTACTTCGAAGGCAATCTCTTCAATGGACAATTTAGCTTTACTCAATAACATTTGAGCATATTCCAATTTTTTTATACGCCAATATTCAGCAAGACCAAGCCCAGTCTCTTCTTTGAAACGCCGTTGCAACTGACTCTTACTAAGACAACAGTGTCGGGCTAATTTAGAAATATCCATTGGCGCAGCAAGATGTTTTGCAATCCACTCTTTGGCAAGTTGTACACTGCGATGACTTAGCAAGGAAGATGGGGATAAAACATTCACCATCAATTGATAGAGTAGATAATCTGTGAGGGGATCTTGCGTTGTTTGCAAATAGGAGTGAGTGAAGCAAATGA
Source organism: Legionella lansingensis (assembly GCF_900187355.1). NCBI lineage: Bacteria > Pseudomonadati > Pseudomonadota > Gammaproteobacteria > Legionellales > Legionellaceae > Legionella > Legionella lansingensis. The sequence goes on from NZ_LT906451.1 coordinate 1,058,995, forward strand.
ATTTTTTTACAGTAGCAGTTACATAAACAAAAGGTTTTAGTTCTGGCGATTGTTTTGGGAGGTCGGCTACTAAAAACAAGTTGTCCTGACTTCCTGCGAAACAGTGGCGGCTGTTGGTGGCAATATACGCGCCAATGCCATCTTTGACCTGACTACCTCGACCCTCAATCTCTAGTTCAAGTGAGCCACGAATAGGTAGGACTATTTGAGCAAACTCATGGCTATGACTTGCGCTTTCTGTCTTGTACGAACGTAGAGAAATGATATTCGACATAACTTTGGGTAGTGAATTAATAATAACTATGAGCAATTTTATCACAAATTCGGTGAGAGTCTGTTATCCCCCACCATGCTCGGGATGACACGTTCTTGTGTATTTGCGGACAACTGAGTTTAGCTCCAGCAATAATGCGTCATAAAAAGAAAAGAACCATCATCATAGAGACGATAGCTATTGTAGGCTGATGGTGTTGGCATAAAAAACAAGTCATCTTGGGAGCGATCAAATTGTGCCCATGTAGAAGGGCAGCTCAAATACAATATTTTTTGCCGCAGAAGGCTAAATTCAGTATGAGCATGTCCAAAGATGACTGCTTTTACTTGTTCGAAGCGTTGAACGATAGAATTAAAATCAGCGGCATTTTCAAGGATGATTTTCTTAAACTTTTCAGATCCAAAAGCAATGGGTGGGTGGTGTAAAAAAATTAATATATGTTGATTTGGATGTTGCGTCAGAGTGTTCTCGAGCATTTCTAGATCACTATTGATGATGCGCCCCGAGTGCTTTACTAGCCCTGAATGACTCGAATCTAATAAAATATTTAACCATTTACCAATAGAGAGGACAGTTTTCGAAGAAATATTATAGCCAAAAAAATGTTCCTTCATCATCTCAAAGGAATCATGATTTCCTGGAATAGCAGCAACCGTGTGGGGGAGTGTTCTAAAGATAGAAGCTAGTTCCTGGTATAACGCAGGGTCAGGATCAGCGACAAGATCACCTGTTAGGATGATAATCTTTTCCTCTGGTATAGTGGTTTCGATATGCTTTAAGACATTAGCCAGACCTTCAGCGGGGAGTTTGGGATGATTTTTTAAAGGCTTTTCTCCTGAGAAATGAAGATCAGATAGTTGAACCAGCGTTATTGGCGAATTGGTGGACATGATCACCTTGGGCTATGAGGAATTCCTTAATTTATTATGAGACAAGAGAATGTCAAGCGCTTGATAATGTCTACTCATGTTGCATTTGCAATACGGGAAGGGATATGTAATCGTTAGCAAAGCTGATTATCAAGGAGTAGATATGAGTGCACAGGACTTGCTAAATGATTTGCAAAAAATCATAGAGCCTTATGATTGGAGCAAAGAAGTTCGTTTTAATTGGATACGGCAGTTTAGTAGAAGTTTGGTTTTTTTCCGCAACCCTGAGTATGCCTATGAATTTGATAAGTTAACCCAAGAGGAATTCTTAAGTCCCAAAGGTATTATCGCCATCAACCGTTTTCTGAATGGGCATGCTAGCTCCGACCTAAAAATCGCTGGTATAAAAAAGGCTCTTTTAGACAGAGGTTATGATGGTGAGCAAGAAAGTAAAAGTTGGAAAAGAACCGACACGACTCATAAGGTCTACTGTGCTTTGGCAAAAGCGATAGTTGCGTTTGAACGGGATGAGAAGTTTTCTCGAGAAACGTTTGTCAAGCCGAACTAATGCAGGTATAACAGCTGTTTAAATGATACATGAGTAGAGGAATGTTATGCATTATAAATTGGAAGATATTCTTAAATATAGTAGAGACATCCAGGAAGCATGTGGTAGAACCGGAGTACCGGCAAGAGTGCCCAATGCTAAATCAAAGTGGGATGGTGAAGAGAAGTATGTCGAAGAGTGCCTAAGGACGCTTAGTCAAACCCCTACTAAACACCATTTCGAGGTCTATGCGCAAGCTGTATGGTGTGCTGCAAAATACTTAGAGAACAAAGACGCATCAACCAAACAAATGGAATTTTTCAACCAGCATATGAGATTCCTTAAAAAAGGAATGCACGCGCTCCTTCCTGATGCGCACATCCCTTCTCCAAAACCTGTTTATGATGAGCGAGAGCCTCATACTCCAGCAGCAGTAATTTTTTTTAATAGTGGCATTTTTCAAAAACTCAAAAGCTACAGGGATTTCTTAAAGAGCGATAGAAGAGAGCACTTTTTTGGATACCTGGCGGTTAGGGATAAGCATGTCGTATTAAGCGACTTAATTGAAGACTTAGAACGTCAAAAATCCATGGACGGAGTTCAAGCTGTACTTGAGGCGTTTTACTGCGATAACACGAAGACTCCTAATTCAAATAAAACAAAATACCAAATTTTAAATACAGGGCAAGATATTTTGACTTTTATTCTCGGACTATTTGGGCTTAAAAACACCACAACTGTCAATTATTTGAATAAACTTAATGAGTATTCCGAATTTACAAATGAGGTTCAGTTAGAAGAAGATTCTAGTCTCATTAACTCATTAAAGCGTATATTTTAAGTGATTGATAAACCCCTTTACGCTGCGTCTCGGCTTCTCTTCTAGTACCCTCGCCCCTTGTGGGAGAGGGTGGGTGAGGGGTTTCAAGCCCACCCAGAAAGCACAATTTTACCCCTTGACTGACCACTCTCCAGGAGTTTATGCGCTTTGCGTAGGTTTTCGGCATTAATTGTCCCGAAACTCTCATTAAATGTCGTTTTGATTACCCCTTTCTCCACCAAGTGGGCTACCTCGTTTAAAATATGATGTTGTTTAACCATATCTAGCGTCTTAAACTTTGAGCGGGTATACATCATTTCCCAATGAATTGAGATGCTTTTAGGCTTAAAGAGACGTATATCGATATGGGTGGGATCATCAATGAGTGCAAATTTGGATTGCGGTTTGAGGCATTTGACCAGCTCCTCTGCGTGCTCATCGGTATGCGTCAAACTGATAACGTAATCCACTTCATTTATGCCAAGTGCTAAGAGTTGCTCGTGCATGGGTTTACTATGGTCAATGACATGATGAGCACCTTGCTCAAGAATCCATTTTTTAGAATCCTTTCTTGATGCCGTGCCAATGATGGTTAACGTTGTGAGTTGTCTTGCTAGTTGCACTAAAATCGATCCTACTCCGCCAGCGGCACCGGTGATCAGAAGACTAGATTTTTCACTGGCCATGACACCCAGACGGTCAAAGAGGAGTTCCCAGGCAGTTAAAGATGTTAGCGGTAGTGCAGCTGCCTTTTCAAAAGAAAGATTTTTTGGTTTAAGACCTACAATGCGTTCGTCAACAAGATGAAGTTCACTGTTCGTTCCAGGGCGGGTGATATCGCCAGCGTACCAAACTTCATCCCCTGGTTTGAAGAGTTGCACGCCTTCACCTATTGCTTTTACTATGCCCGCGGCATCCCACCCTAATACTCTATATTCGCCTGGAGGTGGTTCTTCTCTCACCCTAACCTTGGTATCAACGGGATTAACGGCAACGGCTTTGATTTCAACCAGTAAATCTCGCCCATTGGCTACTGGGCTTGGCAACTCGATATCCACCAATGAGCTGCTATCATCGATGGGCAGGGATTTTTGATATCCAATGGCTTTCATGCTAGATTCTTAGCCTCTAAATGTAAAGTTTATTTGTTATACCATAGATAAAAAAAATTATCCTAGATTATCGTTTAAACGCTTAATCAATTGATTAAAATATTTTTTTTCTTCCTCACTAAATCCTTGTAAAGCCAATTCATTCAGTTTTTGTGCGCACAGGTCAATCTCATTTTTTACTGCCAATGCTTTTGCAGTTGGGAAAACAAGATAAACGCGCCTATCGTTTTCTGACGGTTTGCGACGAATAAATCCATCGCGTTCCATACGATCAAGGGTCCTGACTGCTGTTGGTTGCTCAATCCCGATGCGCTTACACATTTCAGCTTGTGTGAGGCCTGCTTTTGCAAATAATTCCATTAAAAAAGAGGTATAGGCATGGGTAATTTTATAGGGTTTGAGTAATTCATTGGCTTTTTTAACCAGCAAGCGATTGGCTTTTTTTAAGAGGGTCGATGTTTGCATACAATGATCCATTTTATATTTATTGCTAATATATAGCATGCTATGTTATAGTGCGCAATATTTAATTTCTAGGAGTTCTGATGGTAACGCAAGATATATATCAAGTGGATGCATTTACCACAAAATTGTTTGGTGGTAATCCAGCGGCAATCTGTCCTCTTAATCGTTGGCTTGATGACAAAACAATGCAAGCCATTGCCAATGAAAATAATTTGTCAGAGACGGCATTTATTGTAAGAGAAGGAGAAGCCTATCACATTCGTTGGTTCACCCCTAACTCAGAGGTTGCTCTTTGCGGACATGCAACATTAGCCAGTGCCTATGTGATTTTTACAATGTTAGGTCATGCTGGGAATAGCATTACGTTTAAGAGTTTAAGTGGTGAATTGCAAGTTAAAAAACAAGGGGAGCAATTACAACTGAATTTTCCTGCTTTACCTTATAAACAAATGACTCCTTCTTCTGCCTTACTTGCTGCATTGAATGTTACACCTAAAGCTGTTTATGAAAGCACCTTTGACCTCCTATTGATTTTTGCTGAAGAAAAAGAAGTCGAGGAAGCTAAACCTGATCTTAACGCGATCAGTTTGTTGCAAAATCGAGGAATAATATTAACGGCTCCCTCAGCAAAGTTCGATGTTTATTCTCGCTGCTTCTACCCTGGCTGTGATGTCCCTGAAGACCCGGTAACAGGTTCAGCTCATTGCGTTATTGCACCTTATTGGAGCGAGCGGCTAGGAAAACAACGCATTCACGCTTCTCAAGGATTGAAACGTCAAGGGGAGTTAATTTGTGAGGTCAGTGGTGATCGCGTATTACTCACGGGAAGTTGTCGACTTTATTTGCAGGGAAAGATAGCTCTAGCCTAAAAAGTAAAACTTGAACATGGCAGGGTTACGTTGTTAGACATCTGTGTCATTTTCGTCTTCTTACATAACGCCAAACAAAAACAAGAATGATAATGCCGATCAAGATTAAAACCAGTGAGAGCTTTTCATTGGGACTAAAAAAGCCATCCATGAACTCTGCTTTTTTGTCAGGAATTATAATATCGGCATAGGAAGAGAAGGACCAGAATCCTAATAACACCAAGGCAATAAATTTAACCAACACAATATCGCTCCCACGAGAATAGAGGTAATATTTAACAACATGGAATAAAACAAGCCTCTACGAAAGGTTTGCGCCATGATTTCATAAATGAGAAAGGCTTCACCCAAAATGACAAGAATTTCAGTTAGAAGCCAATCTAAAGGTCGAAAATTAAGCGTCTTTAGGCTGGAATAAATCATTTGCGCTAAGGGATTGGTTAGGCAATTAATCCCTACGATAAACAGTATCCAGCCCAGGACATGTCTTTGGGGGACATTTTTTTTAATGAAAATAAAAAAAGCTAGCCACTCAGCAAGAATGGTGAGTCCCAAGGTGAGTACTGTATCCATGTTCTGACTGAGATAGCCTATGCGACTACTTGTTTCTGCAATACCAATAATGTTGGCATCCATTTTTCCTCTAAGCTCCTACTTATTTTCCCTTAGCTTTTTTGGCGCAGCTCATATTTTCTACGAACTGTCCTATATCAGTAAGCATTTGGCGTACAAACTGCCGCCAAAGTTTATCTTCAGTGTAATGAGTGTATTACTGCTTTTATTATTAATAAAGACCATCGCTATTTTTACTTCGATTAAGCACTTGGTGGTGATTGAAATCCTTTTCGTGCTGATGTTGCTGACGGTAACAATTTATTTCAAAGCAAGTATTTTAAATATCATCGCGTTGTTCATATTTTCTCTTACTTTTATAGTTAGTCCTATTCTACTCTTTCTATGCTTGGCTTTTTTGCATAATCTGACGCCTTGGGGATTTTTGCTGGAACAAAAGGCAGCGAAAAAAGCTTGGTTGATTTTTATCATAAATCCTATCCTGGTTTTTGTCCTATCGATGGGGTTTGCTATTGACACTGATTTCTATACCACTGAGCAAAGTCATCTTTATTTGTCTCATTATCTTGTTTCCCCTGATAGGGGGGTAATTACTATCGCTTTTTTTGCTAGTGCTGTCTATTTGCAACTCATTCATTACTATTATGTCATTAAAGTGCTGCCGACGTTTTGTAAAACGCCTATAAAGCTAAATATTCTTCTGGTGAGTCTATTTTTGTTATTGGCAATAAGCTTTTTGTATGATTTTCAAGCTAGTAAGAAATTATATAGTCTTATGGCTATGGTACACGCCTATCTAGAAATCCCTCTATTACTTTATCTATTACCCAAGAAAGAAGGTAAGATTGCGGTTGCCCCTGTTTTGGAACGAAAGAAAATAATAAGGTAATTTCAATCCCTGAGATTCTGAAAAATTTTAATTTTTATCCAGTACTACAGTGGTCGTCTAATTTTGACAGATGGAAAAGCTTCTTTTTAACCTCAAGATATCATTAAAAAACTAGAGTTTTATCTGTAGACTATTTTAAAGAGATAAGGAATAGTCCTGAGGAAAGGATGCAAAAATTACTGTTTAATTTGTTCATGATCAATCTGTTGTATACGTTAGTTAATGCTCCGGCCTTCACCAAGTCAGGTAAGCAAATTTCAGAGGTCAGTCTATATATTGCAAAGAGTTGGGATGTACTTACTCGTAATAACGACGATTTATTAACATCTCAACTCGATACTAAATTAGCTGTTCGTAAGCTAATCATTTATGTGGCAAAAGACGAGGAGATTTCTGCCCTTAAGGCAGCGATTATTAAAAAACTATCAACCGATAACGCGCAATTGCTCGAATTCCACTATTTACCTGATGATATCAATCTCATTCAACAGCATGGCTTACTGTATTTGCCACATCCTTATGTTGTTCCTGGCGGACGGTTTAATGAGATGTATGGATGGGACAGCTTTTTTATAGAGCTTGGGTTACTAGAGAATAACCGTCTTATCTTGGCAAGAAATATGATCGATAATCTGCTTTATGAAATAGATCATTACGGAACTATTCTTAATGCAAATCGAACCTACTATTTGCAACGCTCCAGTCCCCCACTGTTAACACAGATGATATTGGCTTACTATTATAAAACCTTGGACAAAGAGTGGCTAAAAACCACTTTGCCTGGGATAAATAAACTATATCAATATTGGGTTTCACCCCCTCATTTAATCCCTGAACTTCATTTGTCCCGCTATTATGCGAAGGGGGAGGGCCCTTGTCCAGAGGAGTCTACTGAGTACTATTCAAAGGTTTTAGCTTATTTTAAAACGCACCACGTTAAAGATTACGACAAGAGCCTCTATTACAACGAAAATACCAATCAACTAACAAAGCTTTTCTATAGAGCGGATCGTAGTCTTAGAGAGTCTGGACTAGATATCACTGCAAAATACGGTCCTTTTGGTGCGGCGATTTTAGATTATGCTCCTGTAGATTTAAATGTCCTTCTATATAAAATGGAAGAGGATACCCATGAAATTTATCAAATTTTAAAAGAGCCAGCAGTAGCAGAGATATGGGCAAAACGTGCCAAAGAACGAGCTCAACGAATCAATCGTTATTTGTGGGACAAAGATATGGGTTTTTATTTTGATTATAATTTTAAAACCAAGCGATTACGTCGCTATATTTATGCCACCACTTTTTATCCTCTGTGGGCAGGCATTGCGTCAAAAGAGCAAGCTAAGGCTGTTGTCAGCAATACCCCTCGTCTCTTAGGTAAGGGTGGACTACTCACGAGTACGAATAACCTTGGCTTCCAATGGGATGCTCCTTTCGGGTGGGCACCCTTGCAATACTTCGCTGTCTATGGATTAGAACGTTATGGTTATAGAGAATTGGCAGTTGATGTCGCCAATAGGTTTATTAATTCAGTGGATGAAGGCTATAAAAAAACGCACACTATTTTTGAGAAATATGATGTAGAAACACTTAGTACTCGTACTACGAATAAAATTAAATTCAGCTATGCAACGAATGAGACTGGTTTTGGCTGGACTAATGGTGTCTATTTAGATTTTGTTAATTTCATCAACCAAAATCATTAAATAATTAGGGAACCTCCCTAATATATTGCATCAGCTCCCTGAGGGTTGAGGGAGCGGAATACAGTTAATTACGATTTTTGTACAATTTCAGAACCAGAGCGATATACTCGAAAACCAACCAAACCTATAAGACAAGCACCAATTACTGCACAGTAAGGGATAAGCATTAAGGAGGCCCTATAAGATTCCAAAGAGTATTCTCTGAGACCGTCTGCATTTAGTGCTCCGGACCAAGTGGCATCCATCGCGTGGCCGATCAATGTATGAAAAAATGATCCTCCGAGCATATTAATACAATTTAGGAAAGCTACTGTCACACCCAATAATTTGGTCTCAACTAAATCGGCACCTGCTGCAAAGACAATAACCTGGTAGCAACACATGATACCTATTGTTAAGAACAACAATGCCAATGAATACCAATTGTATGTTGTGCTTGAGAGCAGGAATTTAAAGGCGAGCGCCATGACAAGACCACAAAGACTGATGACCATGTAATTACCAAATTTCCTGCTTAAGCATGCCAATAGTGGTCCTCCAACGAGCATCCCCATAAAAATAAAAGAAATTAATTGTGCGGCTTCACTTTTACTTATCTCGAATGCTGTTGTTAAATAAGGCACTCCCCAAATATCGGCAAATCCCTCAAGAGAGCCAACCATTAGCAAATTGGCAAAGGCTAAGAGCCAGATAGAGGGTAACCTTAATATCGCTTTAAAATTCACTAACTTAAAAACATCTTGCTCATTGTTAGGGTTTTCCGGAGTTCGTAAAAAGCAAAAGACAGTAAAACCAAGAACGATAGCGACAAAAGCTAGAGTGAAGGCTATGTGTTGCCAAGCATGATTTTCTATAAGCACAGTAATTGGTTTCCCGCCATAAATAGCGCCAAGAAGGCCAACACTAAAGGAAAAGCCAATCATTTTGGCATAATGTTCTTTTGAGAACCACTGTGAAGCAACTTTTGATACAGCTAGAAATCCTACAGCGGAACCCGCACCAACTAAAAATCGGCTTAAACATGCTAAATACCATTGATTGGTCATGGTAAAAAGAATAGTAGCGAGTCCACAAAGAATTGCCAGTGCACTAACGACATAGTGCACTTTAAACCGCTCTAGCATGATAGCAACAGGGATTTGCATACCAGCGTAACCATAATAGTAAAGCGCAGCAAGAACGCCAAAATGACTGGCATCAATAGAAAATTGCTCCATAATTTGATGCATCATTAAGCCTGGCCATAAGCGTAAAATAAATTGATAAGTAAAAAATGACAGAGGCAAAAGCCACATAAACAATGGTAAAAATTTTGATTTTTTCGTAAGCATAGCTGCCCTCATTGCTAGAATTTTAAAGGAAGTGATAAGGAAAATTTTGAATGTGAGATATGGTTTCGGCTTTTCAGCCGATAATATGAAGGGAAATAATAATAGCAATGATATTAGAGGATGCAGACCACATTAGTATAGAAAATATCTTTTAGTTCAATAAATAACTATACAGGACTTTTTGTAACCTGAAAAGTTAATTTTTATATATTTTAATTACAACACTAGGTAATTCTTGGCCCATTTGGTTCTCCAAAAGAGGCTACTATCCGAATATCGTGAAAGATTCCTCAGGATCCGGGAGATTCTTGAAATACACAGCGCATTTGTAGCTAAAAAAGAATGTATTATAATTAAAAATGCTACTAATTTCTCGGACAATAAGATGAAAAAATTATTGAGTTGTTTTCTTTTGGCTTTCACAACATTAACTCAGGCGGCTAATTCTATGTCTATAAACGTTGATACAAGTGCAACTCAATTCCTGGTGACGTTACCAGCTAACCCGACCACCGGTTACCAATGGACGGTTGAGGATTATGACAAATCTTTTTTGAAATTATTATCAAGTCGTTATGCTGCGCCGCAAACAAAATTAATGGGGGCAGGGGGGGAAATGTCGTTTACCTTCCAGTTAATAAGCGGACGATCCTACCCTAAAAATACTACTTTGGTATTTAAGTATGCGCGGCCTTGGGAGCCTCAGACAGGAACGGTGCAGAAGGTAACGGTAAACTTCATTAGCAGCAATAACACGCCATCTGATGGTAACGGAAAGTATAAGTAATACATATATACTGCACTTCAATGAAGTGCAGTATATATACTGGTATAACTAATTAAACGAGTTCGACGTCTTCAGCTTGAGGACCTTTTTGCCCTTGGCCTGCTCTGAACAAGACAGCCGCACCCTCAGCTAATGTTTTAAAGCCACTGCTTTGAATTGCACTGAAATGAACAAAGTAGTCTTTACCATCACTTTCAATGAAGCCGAAACCCTTCTTATCATTAAACCATTTTACCTTACCACGAATTTTCTCTGACATAGTTACTCTTTCTGTTTCTATATAATTCCGGATCACATTGTAGCATCATTCTGAAATTTTGCTAGACCCTAAAGCTTTTCCAAAATGAAGTTATCTTTTAGAGTGGTAAACCCTTACAGCTTATAGATACAATACTTTATTTCTCCATTAGTAATATTTAATTCAATATTGGGGGTTGGGAGCTAATGTATGGGAGAATAAAATTTTCTCTTTAATTTCTGCAGGAATAGCACTTCTTCGGTTATAATGCTGTTTTTCATCAAATAAGGGGCATTAAGTGCGCACTTTACTCTTGTCTTTATTAATTGGATTGCTATCTTTTGGGTTGATGGTCGATGAAGCTTCCGCAAAACGATTTGGTGGTGGTAGAAGTTTTGGTGTGCAACGTTCGCACCATAGTCTTTTCTCCTCTAAGCCTAAGCAAAATACAATAGGGCAATCTAGTAATCGAAGCAGATGGGGAGGGGTCTTAGGTGGATTACTGGCTGGTGGTTTGCTAGCTAGCCTCTTCATGGGTAATGGCTTGGGAAGTGGATTGTTATCCTGGCTAATTGTTGGTACTTTATTGTTCTTTGTTGTTAATTTCTTACGCCGGCGCATGCAACCTGGTTTGCAACCGTCAAGTACTATGTCTAGACAAACCCCATATAGCTGGCAGAGCAATAATAATTACCAAAACACAAATCGTGGTTCATCATCTTTGACAGGCTTCGTGGAGGAGGATTTTTTGCGTGAAGCCAAGGTGAAGTTTATCCGTTTACAAGCTGCCTATGATCAAAAAAATCTTCAGGATCTGCAAGATTTTACTGCGCCTGAGGTTTTTGCAGAAATTAAAATGCAGCTGGAAGAACGAGGTAATGAACCTAATCGTACTGAAGTGATTAATTTGAATGCTCAGTTGCTAGATATTTCAGAACAGGTGGACTCTACCATTGCAAGTGTGCGCTTTACGGGTTCAATTAAGGAAGATAATGATCCAGTCTCTGCTTTGGATGAAATTTGGCATTTTCGTAAATTTTATAATTCCAAAGACTGGATTGTCGGTGGTGTCCAACAAGACGCTCCTGCTTTATAAGTATTATTCTTTGGCAGCATTTAAGTTGCGGAGAAAAAATAATTAGTTTAGGTTATTTGTCTATGGAAAAATTGTTTTCTTACGGAACATTACAATTAGACTCCGTGCAAATTGCTACCTTTTCACGTCTGTTAAAAGGTAGCAAAGATCATTTAAAAGCCCATAAATTAGACGATCTACAAATCACCGATCCCTATGTCATTGAAGTAAGTGGGAAGGCAATTCATCAAATATTAATGCCTACAGGAAACGATAGCGATATTGTTGAGGGAACAGTATTTGAATTAACGTATGAAGAGCTTCTGCAGGCTGATGCCTATGAGGTGGGCGATTATCAACGCATTCAAGTGCAGTTGGCGTCAGGAACAAAGGCTTGGGTTTATGCTCATCGTTCTGTTGCCAAAGAAACCATGACTTCCTCATTGACCAACTGTGTCATTCCCGCGTAGGCGGGAATCCATCTTGATTAAAAGCCTTGTGCTACTCCAGAATGTATTCCCGCTATGCGGGCTGATATATCCCCACGAAAAATTGTATAGGCTTGAACCGAGGAACCAGAGTAGCCTTGATGAAGCGTAAGGATACATCAGTTAGCTCTCCACTGTATTTATTTTTTTAAATGGTAAATACCGAGGCTCCCAGAACATATCTTTGATGACTTTTTCTAGATCGGCTTTCTGGTTACGCTGTGCCAAATTTTCTTTAATTGCAGTATGAGCTACGGCAAGCGCTATCTGTTTGGCGACAGTTTGAGCTTCATCAAGTGAAGGCAGAAGAGGCAAAAAACTTTCCTTTTTGCATGGTGAAAACTCGCTTAAGGCTTCTGCAGCTGCCCAAATCATCTTTTTCGATAGCTTTGATGCTTCTACTGCTAAGATACCTAGGCCGATACCTGGAAATACCAGCGCATTATTACACTGGGCAATTTCTAACAAACGATTTTGATATTCTACGGCCGGGAATGCTGTTCCAGTAGCTATCAATGCTCTACCTTTACTCCAGGTCATAATATCTCTAGGTTGGGCTTCACATCGGTCATCTGGATTAGACAGAGGGAAAATAATCGGTCGCTCACAGGTAGATGACATAATTTCAATGATGTCTTGTGAAAATGCACCTGGTTGTGCTGAACAGCCAATTAAAATGGTTGGTTTGATTTGCCGGACGGTGTCCGTCAGTGAAGGGTATTCCCGACTATGACAACACCAGTCTGCAATCTCATTGGCCTTTCGTGCATAAGGTTTTTGTGCTTCAGTGAGTTCTAAATCAGAGTCTATCAGCAGTCCTTGACGATCAATTAACCAGAAACGTTCATAGGCTTCTTCAAGAGAAAGACCACGCCTTACCATGGCATCAACAATCTGATCACTTATGCCAGTACCAGCTGAACCAGCGCCAAACACAACAATCCGATGATCGTCTAACTTCTTACCTGTTACATCACAAGCGGCGAGAAGAGCAGCTAAAGTTACTGCTCCAGTTCCTTGAATATCATCGTTGAAGGTGCAAAGTTTATCCTGGAATTTGTCCAAAATGCGGCGAGCATTACTGCGGCCAAAATCCTCCCAGTGCAAAAAGGCTTTAGGGAAATATTTATGAACAGCATTCACGAAAGCGAGGATAAAATCATCATATTCTTCAGTATTGATACGTGGGTGCTGACAGCCTAAATATAAAGGATCATTTAATAAATCCTGATTGTTGGTGCCCACATCAAGAAAGACCGGCAACGTTCGTGTGGGATCGATGCCACCGCAAAGCGTATAAACCATCAACTTAGCCACGGGTATATCCATACCTCCTATGCCCTGATCACCAATACCAAGTACTCCTTCGCCATCTGTGACCACAATCAAATCAATTTCTGGGTTAGAACGATTGTTGAGTATCTCTTCGATATGATTTTTATCCAGATGGGTGATGTAGAGTCCACGAGGTTGGCGATATTCATGACTGTAGCGCTTTACAGCTGTACCCACGATAGGTGTATAAATCGTGGGCAACATTTCCCCTAAATGTTTACTGATTAGCTTATAAAACAATACTTGGTTTTTGTCATGGAGATTATTAAGGTAAATGTTTTGCTTTAGACGAGTGCTATAGCTTGCGTATTGTAGATAAGCCCGTTTCACTTGCTCATCCAAGGTCTCCACGCGATGAGGCAATTTTCCTAGCAGACCAAAGGCTTGACGTTCCTCCTGAGTAAAGGCCGTACTTTTATTAAGTTGAGGTGTGGTTAAAAGAGGTTTACCGCAAATTGAGGTTTCTACTATCAGCTCACCCGTTTGTTCATCACGAACTAATCTAAAATCTAACATAGTGTTTACTTTAAAATTAAAAAATCCTCTAACAATAACTAATCAGCTCTATTTATTCAATCTGAAAGGTGCGATTTAAAATGTAGGGCAACGTTCCGTTTCAACCACACCCCAGTTTGAACTCAACATGGCGTTAGCAGTTGACAAATGATAACATCTGAACCTTTATAAATATGCACAAGAGGTTGTTAATGGGGAAATATGTATTCCTAATTTTTGCATCAATTGCATTAGTGGCATGTGGTAGGCAAGATGAGACCTATTATCGTCAAAATCCACAAGCGCTACAACAAGCTGTTCAAAATTGCCCTAATAAAAAACCAGCTGACATAAGCTGTGCCCAGTTGGTGAATATAGCTCGCGAAGTCAATGAACTAGCCTATCAATTACAAACTAGCCCACAAGGCTTTGGTAAATCGATATTGGAACTTCAAGAAAACATAGCACAACAGCAAGCTGCTTTGCAAAGTAATCCTAATCAGCCTGAACTTAAAAGCTCAATTGAAAAAAATAAACAGAATTTGGCACTGCGCCTTGCTATAGTGAAATGGCTAGAGTCACCTGAGAGCTAAGTCATGAGAGTTCTAGTAAGTAATGATGATGGGGTTCACTCTCCGGGAATAAGGGCTTTAGCTAATGAAATGTCGCTTCTTGCAGAAACGATAGTGGTTGCTCCTGATCGCAATCGCAGCGCTGCCAGTAATTCTCTAACCCTTACAAGACCTCTGCGTGTGAGGCAATTGGATAATGGTTATTTTAGTGTTGAAGGAACACCTACCGATTGCGTGCATTTGGCGCTTACTGGTTTCCTTAAGCCAGGAGTAGATATTGTTGTTTCAGGTATTAATGAGGGTGCTAACCTGGGTGATGACATCCTTTATTCAGGAACGGTAGCGGCAGCCGTTGAAGGGCGTTATCTGGGCTTGCCCGCGATTGCCTTTTCTATAGTAGGCGATAATATTCAATACTATGACACGGCAGCGGCAATTGCCCGGCAACTTGTGCTCAAATTAACGAACAATATGTTGCCACCACAAACTATTCTAAATGTAAATATTCCTGACTTACCTTTGGATAAAATTAGAGGGATTGAAGTGACAAGACTCGGGACTCGTCATGGGGCGGAACCAGTCATTAAAGAATATGATCCACGTGGCAGGCCAATATACTGGATAGGCCCCCCTGGATTAGAGGCGGATGCAGGCCCAGGCACAGATTTTTATGCGATTAGTCAAAATTCTGTGTCCATTACTCCTCTACATCTCGACCTAACTCACTATAAGGTTTTTGATCAGTTATCTAATTGGGTGAGTAACATTGATTTGGCGTTATGAAATGGTTATTGGGGAATCTATAAAAATTGGAATGTTTACCAAACCATGTCATTCCCACCTACGCGAGAATGACATGGTTTAATTGAACAGTCTCAAAAATTGGGTTCATGAATTTGGGATTCTATTTAAGTTAGCTAGGACGTGAGTATGTACAGGTTGGGTGTTGTATTAATCATCTTATTTCTTATTGGCTGTGAATCCAGAACAACCTTGGCTCCTGTTGTCGAAGGGAAATGGCGAGCGCAGAAAAATTATCAAGGGACCCATGTCGTTCAACGTGGAGAAACATTATATGCCGTCGCTTTCCGTCATGACCTCGATTATCGCGAATTGGCAGCATTCAACCATTTATCAAGCCCCTATACTTTAAGAGTCGGGCAAGTATTAAGGATAGGTCGCGTTTCTCGTCCTACAGCACGTGCGTTACCATATTCAACGTCAAGTAAGCGGATATATGCTGTAAAAAGAACTACAATAATAAAAAGACAAGCACCCAAATTTAAGCCTATCACGACCTGGGCTACCCCTAGCTCAAGTGGATGGGTTTGGCCTGTGAATGGACGAGTAGCCTCAAGATTTGTTCCGCAACAGGGCAAAAAAGGCATAGATATTGCTGGTAAAAAAGGGGAAAAGATCCGGGCTGCTTCCAGTGGGGTAGTAGCCTACTCTGGTAATGGTTTATCGGGTTATGGAAACTTGATTATCATCAAGCATAATAATCAGTTTCTGACCGCATATGGTAATAATTTACGTAATTTGGTGAAAGAAGGTCAAACAGTTAAAGCTGGACAAGTTATTGCCGAAATGGGGGTTATCGATAGACGATTTTGGGGAGTTCATTTTGAGATCAGAAGGGCAGGAAGACCAGTGAATCCACTCAATTATTTGCGAGGTTAACCACCTAATTGATGTTGCAGTTGGTCATTGAATGAAGGGTGTTTTTTCTTTTACAGATATAAACACATAGGTGATATGATGCAACCAGATGACGAATCAGTTAAACCAGATGAAATCCATGAAGAAGATTGGGATGAATCACCAGATGATGCAGCCTTACTTGACGAAGAAGAGGCCGAGGTAGCAGCTGCTCCAGCAGAGCCAGAGCATGATTTTAGTGATGAAGAAGCTTTTCCGAGTTTTCAGCGTGGCAGACAAGCCGCAAAAATAATGGATGCTACGCAGATTTATCTTAGTGAAATTGGCTTCTCACCGCTGCTTTCAGCTGAAGAAGAGGTCTATTATGCTAAGCTGGCGCTGAAAGGAGATACAGCAGCACGCAAGAAAATGATTGAGTCCAATCTTCGCTTGGTTGTGAAAATAGCCAGACGCTATTTGAATCGCGGATTACCCTTACTTGACCTGATTGAAGAAGGTAATCTGGGGCTGATGAAATCTGTTGAAAAATTTGATCCTGAGAGAGGATTCCGTTTTTCAACTTATGCTACCTGGTGGATTCGACAGACGATAGAACGGGCCATCATGAATCAAACGAGAACCATTCGTCTTCCAATTCATGTTGTGAAAGAGCTCAATGTTTACCTCAGAGCTGCTCGTCAGTTAACACAAAAGCTTGATCATGAACCGTCGGCCGAAGAAATAGCTGATATGGTAGACAAGCCACTTGAGGATGTGGAAAAATTGCTTGGTTTGAACGATAAAGTTGCTTCGGTAGATACTCCTATTGGTTATGATGAGAATAAATCATTATTAGATACTATTGCTGATGAAAATAGTATGAATCCTGCTGAGCTTTTGACAGATGAAAATTTACGGACACATATTGAATCTCTGCTAGATAAGTTAACCGAAAATCAGCAACAGGTTATTGCTCGACGCTTTGGTTTGCGAGGATTCGAAAAGGCAACGCTTGAGGATGTGGGAAAGGAAATCAACTTAACCCGCGAACGCGTAAGACAAATTCAAGTCGAAGCACTAAAGACGTTACGAGGACTCTTGGAAAAAGTAGGTTTAAGCCAAGAAGATCTGTTCTAAAGGTCTCACATATGCTTGGCTTATGAACGATTTGTTTTGGCGGACTATAAGAGCGGCCTCCTTCCGTACCATCCCTCGTTTAAGATCGATCGTTACCTATCAAAATTAGGCTGTCACTGTAGTACGTTTTGTGTCTCATTTGTTTGAGCGGGCTTGGTTGAGGTGTTTTGATCTTTATTTTCAGTTCCTGAGAAACAGGCAGCGGCAACTTCATTAATGTGTTTAGTATAATCGCTTTCAGTCATGGTATCAGCCATTTCGAGAATCTTTCTTAACTTGGGGTTAGCACAATTACAATAAGCTGTTGAGATTTGTTTATCACTGTCACTCATTGTAGGGAAAACCAACTCGAATTTGTCTTCACAATATTCCAGCACATCTTCTTCCGTGGCTTTATCCAGACCAACTTCATTTTCTATTGAATCCATAGTGTCTTGTAGTATCGTCTGAGACAGGCAAAGCTGCGTTATTTTGTTGGTATCTTCCGGATTGTCCAAAATGTGTTTGTCCGCACATTCACAATATTTTTTACCAAAATTTTGATAGTCAACCTCATCTTTGATGTTATCTACACGTTTCATCCATGATGTAAGACAAATAGATTGGAAAGACTCTTGAGGCTGACCACTCACTTGAGTTGCGTTTCCATACTCAGGAATTAAGCCAATAATAGTAGCTAGTAGAATGGATTTAGCATAATCAAAATTCATCTTGCTTACTCCTTTTAAACATCGTAGGGTCTGTTGATATTTCGCGAAATGTCAACAGACCCTAGGGGGTCTGAAAATTTAAGGGCAAACTCTGCCAGCAAGCTGAATAATTTGCTTCACGTGCAGGATGCCTAAACGCCTGTTCACTTACTAACCAGGGCTTTCTAGTTTCAAACATAAACGCTAACGTATTTTGATAGCGAGTAGGTTTTAGTTCTTCATGAATGACTGAGCGATAGGTATCGCCATCAGGCCCATGAGCGGTCATGCAATTATGAATGCTCACACCACCAGGAATAAAACCCTCTTTCTTCGCATCATATTCACCGGTAATAAGCCCCATCAGTTCATTCATAATATTGCGATGGAAGTAGGGGGGTCTAAACGTATGCTCGGCTACCATCCACCTTGGCGGAAAGATAACAAAATCAAGATTTGCAACCCCAGGAGTATTACTTTCTGAGGTTAACACTGTAAATATGGAAGGATCTGGGTGATCGAAGCTTACGGTGTTGATGGTATTAAAAAGTGATAAGTCATAACAATAAGGTGCATAATTCCCATGCCAAGCCACAACATTCAACGGAGAATGATTTGATTTAGCAGTCCAAAATTTATGTTGATATTTACAAATTAACACGACTTCTTTTTCAATGTGCTCAAATGCTGCTTGTGGATAAAGAAAATGACGCGGATTAGCCAAACCATTTGCACCAATTGGTCCTAATTGTGGCAAATTTAAAGGGCTACTACTATTTTCACACAAATATCCTGCAGCCAAGGATGAGAGCAAATCCACTTTAAATTTTACACCCCTTGGAATGACAGCAATTTTACCAGGGCCTATGGTTAACTTACCGAATTCAGTATGAATATGTAGGTCGCCTAGGTAAGGGACAAATAAGAACTCGCCATCACTGTTGCTAAAATAGCGTCCATCCATGGATTGATTACATTGATAAATAAAGGCATTAGACGATTTATTACCTGCTATGTGAAATAAACCATCTACAAAATCCTTGTTTTCTGAGGGCGCAGATAGAGGCTGCCAACGTAAAGGATTAGGTGGTTGATTAGCCTCGTAAGTTAAGGGCAAAGGCTTTTCGTAAGGAATATAATCTTCATGCACGACAGAGGGAAGTGTGCGATAAAGCCAGCTTCTTAGGTTAACATGCCTTGGGCGTGTAAAAGCACTACCACTGAGTTGCTCTGCATAAAGTCCAAATCGACATTGTTGGGGTGAATTCTGATCCTGGGGCAAAGCACCTGCGATGGCCTCACTTTGGTGATGGTTACCAAATCCTGCTAAATACACCTCAACCTCCCTTCAGAAAATAAACCTGCCTAGAATAGCTTGAAATAGCCAACAATGTCGAGTTTACCAAGCTCGGTTCTTTTTAATTTATAGACGATGTATAATTTTATTTATTTAACCATCATTGCTTGTTATCTATGAAATTCAGCCATATGGAGAATTTTATGGGTACCTGGCTAAGTTTTTTTGAGGTGCAGGAATGGCTGGACATAGTAAATGGGCTAATATTCGTTTTCGTAAAGGCGCTCAAGATGCTAAGCGTGGCAAAATTTTCACCAAATTGATTCGTGAAATTTCTGTTGCTGCCAGAATGGGTGGTGCAGAAGAAAGTTCTAATCCAAGATTGCGGGATGCAATCAGCAAGGCACTCAAAGCTAACATGAAACGGGACACCATCGATAATGCTATAAAACGAGGTGCCGGTGGTTTAGAAGATGCAAATATGATTGAGATGCGTTATGAAGGCTATGGTCCAGGTGGTGTGGCAATTTTAGTTGATTGTTTATCTGATAATAAAAATCGTACCGTTTCTGATGTAAGGCATGCGTTTACTAAGTATGGTGGTAATCTGGGAACCGATGGCTCAGTAGCTTATCTTTTCCACAAACAAGGCGAAATTCTTTTGACCTCTGGCCAATCAGAAGAAGAGGCAATGGAGGTGGCGATAGAAGCAGGAGCGGAGGATGTAATTCTTGAAGACAACCAAATTGAAGTCATTACACCAGCTGAAAGCTACCATGCTGTATTAGCAGCCCTTCAGGAGGCAGGTTATGAAATTGAGCAATCTCAGTTGACCATGCGTGCACAAACTACGGTAGCCATAGATAAGGAAGCTGCGGAAACCTTATTAAAATTAATAGATATGCTCGAAGATTTAGATGACGTACAGGAGGTTTATAGCAATGCAGAACTCCCTGAGACTCTCTTTGAAACGGCCTGATGAGCAGCATTATTTTAGGTATTGATCCTGGGTCCCGTATTACTGGCTACGGGATTATCAAGGAAGAAAAACGCAAAATTCATTATTTAGATAGTGGCTGTATTCGCACCGCTGAAGGAGAATTAAGCCAACGGCTATTGCAAATTTTTGATGGGATCTGCCAGTTAATGGATAGCTATCGTCCTGACGAAGTGGCGATAGAGCAAGTATTTCTGCATCAAAATCCTAATTCAGCCCTCAAATTAGGGCATGCAAGAGGAGCCGCTATGGTAGCTGCTGCCTCACATCGGTTGCAAATAAACGAGTATTCCGCAAGAGAAGTTAAACAGGCTATTGTCGGATATGGGGCAGCACAAAAAGAGCAAGTTAAACACATGGTGATGAAATTATTAATGCTCAATTCTGTACCACAAAATGATGCTGCAGATGCTTTGGCGATTGCGATTTGTCATAGCCACATGCGCCATAATCTTCCACTTATTCAACGCCAACAACATTCAAGGAGACGCTTACGATGATTGGTTGGTTAAATGGACAAATTGTTGATAGACATCAACCTGGAAAATTGGTCATTGACGTTAACGGTGTTGGCTATGATGTAGAGACATCCCTCAACACGTTTTTTCAACTCGAGTCTCATCGTAATCGTGTGGGATTGCATATTCATACTATCGTCAGGGAAGATGCTTTACTGTTGTTTGGTTTTTTGGATAAACAAGAACGAGCTCTCTTCAGGGCTTTAATTAAGGTAAATGGTGTGGGCCCTAAATTGGCCATGGCCATTCTTTCCAGCGTCACACCCTCAGAGTTCGTTCAGTGTATCAGTCAACAAAATACTTTACTTTTAACCAAACTCCCCGGGATAGGTAAGAAAACTGCCGAGCGTTTAGTTGTGGAGATGAGGGATAACCTAAAACAATTCTTCTCCCAAACAGATTCTAATGAAACCCCACAGACACTGGTCAATGTGAACCAAGAGGAAGCTATCAGTGCTTTAGAGGCTTTAGGATATAAACAACAAGAAGCAGCCAAAGTCGTTAAAAAAATTGATGACGGTCAGAAAACGTGTGAACAATTAATTCGCCAGGCTTTGCAATTAATGGCTAGAGGCTAACTGGTAGGAGCAGAACATCAAAGACGGACTAACCTTTTCGTGTCGGAAAATAAACACGAACGATCAAGCCAGTTCCTACGGAAGGAGAATCTAATTCAACACGACCTCCATGAAGTTCAGTGATTTGGCGCACGATAGCCAAACCTAGACCACTACCTGGACTTTTGTTCCCGAGTACACGGAAAAAGCGTTCAAATACCCGGCTTTGCAATTCTGGGGGAATACCGGGTCCATTATCGCGCACTTCCAACACTAATTCTTGATTTTGGATAAAGACCTGAACAGATACCTTGCCGTTCTCTTTGCTATAACGGATGGCATTGTCAACCAAATTGCGAATTAAGATGCTCAAAGCAGTTGGATTACCTGGGAGATTAGGTAGATCTTTATCGTGTTCAAATTCGAGATCAATTTGTTTTTCTACAGCAGTTGGAGCCAGCATCGCTAGCACTTCTCGTGTCAGCTTCACAAGATTGACTTCATCAATGTCGTTAATGTTGGCAGCTTCAGGAACAAGCTTGCTCATTGTTAGCAATTGCTGCACGATGTGGGTACTACGATTCACACTAGCAATTAGTTTTTGCAGAGCTACATTTTTTTCCTCAATGTTAGTGGTATTTAATGCCACTTGAGCTTGGGCCTTAAGCGCGGCAAGAGGTGTTCGTAACTCATGGGCTGCATCGGCTGCAAATCGCTTTTCTCGTTCAAAGCCTTCTTTAAGACGATAAAAAAGTTTGTTTAACTCATCAATGACGGGTTTAATTTCTTCGGGTACTTCTTGCAAATCAACAGGCTCAAGATGTGTAGGGGCACGATTTGCTACCTCTTGCGCCACCCTATCAAGGCTATCCAAACCTCGACCAATAATAATCCAAATTAATAAACCGGATAGTGGGAAGGTTAATAGCATAATATACAAATCATCTTGGGCAATACGATGACCTAATTCATTACGGGTATCATAGCGTTCTGCCAAAACGGTTCGTACGCCGGCCTGTTCGTTGTAAGTAGTGAATACACGCCATTTTTGCTTTGACACCAATTTGTCGCTAAAACCATCAACCTCAGCAGTCAGTGGAATTTTAGGTGCAGTGGGGGAGTGTAATAACAGTTTTCCGCCATTCGTCCACACTTGAAAGTTGAATTTATCGAGATAATTCTTCGGTGGTAAATTGTTTAGAAATCGTCGTTGATAGTAATTATCAATCTTTTGTGGAATGACTTCGAGAGAATCTTGAATTTTTCCAAGAGGTCGCTGATGTAGATCGTCTCCTAATAGCGCTTGATAAGAAAGCGCAGAAATAGCCATCAAGGTATCAAGATGTTCTTGAATATCCTTTTGATCTAAATAGTAGTTACCTATTGCTGTCAATGTTGTTGTTATCGTTATCGCTAACAACAAATTAATTAGCAAGAATTTGCGTATAGAGGATTTCAATGCTTAATTACTCTCAGTTTTTTCTGCCATGTATCCTACGCCGCGAATAGTGCGAATAAAGTTGGCATTGAGTTTTTTGCGTAAGTTGTGAATATGTACTTCCAGTGCATTAGAATCCACGTCCTCATCCCAGCCATAAATACTCTGCATAAGCTGTTCGCGTGATAGAACCTGACCACTGTTCTCCAGCAGTTTTTGCAATAAAGCAAATTCACGACGCGGAACATTGACCATCACACCATCAACATAGACAGAATGTGCTGCTGGATCCAAGGTAACATTGCGGTATTGCAAGACGGAGTCTGCACGGCCTTGAGAGCGTCTTACCAAAGCGCGAACTCTCGCGCTTAATTCATTTAAATCAAAAGGCTTTGTTAGATAATCATCCGCACCACTATCCAAACCCTTTACTCTATCTTCTACAGACTCTCGCGCAGTGAGAATGATAACTGGGGTAGCATTCCCGTCATGACGAATGGCTTGCAAAAAACCAAGACCCGAAAGCTTCGGTAAACCTAAATCAAGAATGATTAGCTCAAAGGATTCAGCCTTGACCGCTGCTCTAGCCGCCTCGCCATCTTTTAGCCAATCAACAACATAACCAAATTGAGTAAGACCTGCTTTGACAGCATCTCCTAATAATTCATCATCTTCAACCAGTAGCAATCGCATTCTTGCTCCTAATAGATACAGGTTTCTTCCTATCGAGGATCACCTGAGGGTTGTTGTTCTACGTCTCCCTCCACCACGTGCCGAGTTAAGTAAATCGCTTGCAAAAAAACAAAGAGCAAGGTAAAACCGGCTCCACCAAATAATTTAAAGTTAACCCAAATATCAGTGCTATAAAAGTAGGCGACATATAGATTAACAATGCCCATTGCGACAAAAAATATAGCCCAAGCATAATTCAAGCGGTACCAGATTTTTGTAGGCAGATTAATATTTCCTTCCATCATTTTTTGAATGAGCGGCTTCTTGCTAAACAATGGTGAGAAAAGGAATATCAAAGAAGTTAACCAATAAATCCCAGTGGGTTTCCATTTAATAAACCAAGGGTTGTGGAACAACAAAGTTGCCCCTCCTAAAACAAAAATTATAGCAAGACTAATTAAATGAATCTTTTCATAGCGCTGATGTTTAAGCCGATGAAAAACAACCTGAAATAGGGATGCACCCATGGCCACAGCTGTGGCATTGTATATCCCAAAAAATTTATAGCTAATAAAGAAAAGTAGAATTGGAAAAAAATCAAAGAGTAGTTTCATGGCTCTGATTAAAATTTAATACTTACTTAAGTATATCACACGATTTCAAACTCTCACCTATGAGATAAATATTCGTATTAAAGTATAGGATCTTTGGGTTTTGTCCTGTGGGATGCCGAAAGTAAGTTAGTATAATACTTGGCATTATAAGCTATCTTAACCAATTACTAATTTCTGCCCAGGATGCAGTAAGCGCTTATTAATATCCGGGTTTAACCTAGCAAGTGTTGCTACTTTTGTATGGTTACGCTTGGCAATACTGCTTAAATTATCACCTGCTTTTACGATGTACACACCATACTTGACGGTTTTTTTCCATATTGTTAATTGCTGTCCTGGTTTTAATGATTGAGAAGAATTCAAATTATTCCATTTGCGAATTTCTGCTGTGGAAACATTATACTTTTTCTCCAACGTTTGATAGGTGTCGCTTCGTTGTACAATATGGAGCACCTTAAGACTTTGTGTTGTTGCGGGTTGGTCAGCCAGTGCCAGCATCGTTGGTTTCTTAGCTGTGACTGGGGCATTTTTGGTACTTGGTATAAGGACATATTGTCCGGGTCTTAGTCTATCAGATTTTAACCGATTTAATTCTCGTAGCAAATTGACAGTAGTGAAGTTTCTCCGGGCAATCGAGTTCAGATCGTCGCCTGGGCGAACTTGATATCGGCTCCAACTCACGCGTTTGTCTTCAGGAACGCTGGCGAGATTACGATTGAATTTTGCCACTTTATCCTTGGGTATAAGCAATTTAAAGGGTTTGTAAGGTGCTGTGGCCCAACGATTATAGCCGGGATTCAATTTGATGAGGTCCTTATACGACATTCCCGCAAGTCTGGCTGCATGATTCAAATCAATTTGACTACCAATATTTACTTCCTCAAAGTAGGGAACATGGGGAATATCGGGTAATGTGATCCTATAGCGCTGTGGATATTTAATGATTTCCGCAAGTGCCAGCAGTCTTGGCACGTAGGCCCTTGTTTCATTCGGTACAGGTAAAGACCAGAAGCGAATAGATCTTGATTGCCGACTATTTTTTATCGCGCGAGCAATGGTTCCTTCACCAGAATCATAGGCCGCAATTGCAAGAATCCAGTTGCCATTAAAATACTTATTTAAGTAGGTTAGATAATTAAGGGCAGCATCGGTTGATGGACGGATGCTGCGGCGGGCATCAAACCACCAATCTTGTTTTAATCCCAAGTTATTGCCAGTACCAGGCATTAATTGCCAAAGACCTGCAGCACCTGCGCCTGAGTATGCAAAAGGATCATAGGCACTTTCAATCATGGGTATAAGAGCAATCTCTCCCGGCATTCCTCGTTTTTTGATTTCTGTCACGATATGGTAAATATAGGGTTCGGAACGAGCCAGTTTATTTAGATAACTTGGATGAGAAATAAGCCAGCGCAGCTGGGTTTGCACTTCGGGTTGCGTCACTTCATGATTCAAACGAAATTGTGAGCGCATAACATCCCATACACTTTGGGCTTGTCCAATATTTGAAAACACGTAAGAGCTTAACAGTAAGAGGATTAAACTAAAAATGCTTGGTCTAAACTTCAATGTGACGCCTATTACGAATCAAAAGGCTAATCAGTGTACTAAATAAAATCCAAAGGATAAACCCTTTTTGTTTTTATCATAAGCTAAAAGGTTTAAATTAATTCTATTTGTTAAGAAAAAGTATCTTTATCGGCTCTTATTTGTTTAAAAACGCTAAGGGAGTCAAGATTTTTATTTCCTTTAAGGGATGCATATTTAATGACATCCTCTTCTTCTGTTCTCAGAAATGGGTTGATCTCTCTTTCTAAACCCATAGTGGAGGGAAGGGAACATTGGTTATGTTTAGCCAATTCTTTGGCATAGTTTTGGATTTTTAAATTATCGGGTTCGACCAAAGTAGCAAAACGAAGATTTTGACGTGTATATTCATGCGCACAAAAAACGTTTGTATCGGCAGGCAATGCTTTTAATACTTGCAGAGAATGATGAAGTTCTGCGATTGTGCCATCAAATACTCGGCCACAACCAGCTGAAAAGAGGGTATCACCACAAAATAGCCAACCTAATGAGGGTTCATAAAGGCTAATATGAGTGGACGTATGCCCTGGTGTATTTAAAACCTCAAAATTACATGTGGCAATGGATAGGGTAGTGTTTTCTGTAAGAGGATGAGTGATATGACTGATACGAGGATCCAAAGGTCCGTAGACAACTATATTAGGATTAAAACGAATAAGCTCAGGGACGCCACCAATATGATCATAATGGTGATGAGTAAGTAAAATGGTTGTAAGTTCTATTGAGTTCTGTGTAACAAAGTCAATCACAGGTCTGGCATCACCAGGGTCAACGCAAAACGCCTTGTTTCCTGTTTCATCAGTAATTAACCAAATGTAATTATCATTAAAAGCGGGTATAGGTAGAATACTCATCCCAAGCTCCTTATATATACCATTCCCTTTTTGATATTAGGATTAAATAATCCTAATCTTCCACAATGAATGAAGATGTCCCTGGATTAATTAGACTACACAATTGATTAAGGATGGTCTTCATTTCGTTGGTCAGTGCGTAGGGAGGGTTAATAATCCATAAGCCACAGCCTGTCATTCCTTGGTTTATCATGGGATTGAGAGAAAATTCAATCCGCAATGTGTTTGGCGCACCGATATTTTCCATTCCTCTTAGCAGCTGTTCATGCAATTTTTTGTCGACCAAAGGATACCAAAGACAAAAAACCCCGGTTGAAAATTTTTGATACGCGGCTTTGATGGCTTTGGGTATCTCTTTATACTCTTGTTTGATTTCATAAGAAGGATCAAGAAATATAATAGCGCGCCGTTCCGGCGGAGGTAACAAGGCGTTTAAATTAAATAGGCCATCATGATGTTCATAAAAAACTCGTTTTCTGGGATGGGCCAGGGTTTGTAAGTGTTCAAATTCACGAGGATGCAGTTCACAACAATATATACGGTCTTGTGGTCTTAGCAAGGCAATGGCAAGTGCAGGCGAACCAGGGTAGAAGCGTAAGCTTCCTGTGGGATTAATATCACTAATGCATTGTAAATAGGGTGAGAAAAGAGTAGACAATTTGTTTTTTTCCTGCCAAAGCAAATGAATGCCTTGCAGATATTCTCTGGTTTTCACCGCTTGACTATCCTGCAAATCATAAATGCCACGCCCAGCATGAGTTTCCAGATAAAATAGGGGTTTTTCCTTCTGGATCATATAGTTAAGGATGCGCGAGAGCGTTAAGTGTTTAACAACATCGGCAAAATTGCCGGCATGGTAACCGTGTTGATAACTAAGCATAAAAAGATTCGCAAAAAAATTGAGATTATAAACAGTCCAAAACGCTATTCCAATGTTTGTCGTATATGTTCTGTAATTTAAATAAGTAGACTTGAAATCACAAAAATACCCACAAATATATTTGCACTATACTTACATTGATTAATAAATAAAACGGAGGCAGTTATGAGCTTTCCTAGAGAATATGAGGAGGATAACTCTTTTTCAGACTACTCCTATGACACAGAAGATAATGCTCAGGATTTAGACCATAAAAAACGTGTACGCAAGCTGCTGGAAGAGCGACTTGAACGTAAACGTTTAAGAGAAGAGCTGGAGGACGAGTTAGATAATGAAGAATTTGACTGGGACGAGCTCGAGCGTTAGGATTTGTCTGGGTTAATGTTTTGTACTTTGTCTCCCCTCTTGACAGCAGTGAGAGTGTCATCCCCGCGCAGGCGGGGATCTCTCCATCATTTATTATGAGAATATATTTTGACTTGAGTCCTCGTCTGAGCGAGGACCGCTAGGCAAATTCCCTATTTTACTATCTGGCTCCTTTTCTGTTTGCTTTTTAAAGAAATTATTTAACCCTCCAATGATTGTATTACCAGCAGAAACGAGCTTATCGATAAAACTAAAATCCATCTCCATTTCATAACAGTTTACAGCGTTGATATCATTAAAGTCATTAACGATCATTTGAGAAAAACACAAAAGCATGTAATTTAAAACAGCCTCATCCTGTTCTTTTTGACTCATCTTTTTAAAATCAAGATCATTCTCTAATTTTTTCCAGGTGTAAAAATTAATGCTACGTCCATGATTTGGATCATAAAAATAAGCGGTTTTTCTCTTTGGATCATAACGTAAATAGAGAGCATGCCCCCACGATTCGTGATCTATTTCTTTGGTTCCATCTTTTTTAAGTGAGTGATGCCCAATAGATATTTTTACAATGTTATAATTTTTTAATTTGGACCTCTGTTGCAGATTAACAGCTTGAGCAAGTACCTGATAGATAGAGTCAGAACTAAATGCGGGTTCATCTGCAAAATGCGAATCTTTATGTAGTACTTGAATTTTCTTAAGATGAAGACGTTTTAACACTGCTTTTGATAAATCATTGTTATTTTCTTCCCTTGTGCCTACTTGATATAAAGCTTGATTGAAGCGATCTTGGGGTAAGATTTTTACTTCCGCTTCCCATTGCGAATTGGAGAGCGTTTGATTTCTACTCAAGCTAGTCATTTCTCGAGTAATTAATCTAAAGGTATTTGCTTGACAAACCCCATCTCCTAATATCTCGCTATCCCCTCCAATAAATCCTTGAATATTTTCATACTGAATTGGATTTCCCCACTGATTAAAAAATTCAATCTCTTTTTTAACATCGTCTAACAGTATTGAATGTATTTTACTCGAAGACTGATCATTAAGAGGGGAAAGAATCTCTTTTACTTTGTCATACTGATCGGTTAATACAGCCAGATTCTCTTTATTGTCTTTGATTTTTTGATCGATAACGCGACAGAGAGATCGCAGTAATTTACTTTTTGACCTTTTCAAAGAGCTATCAATGTGCTGAGGAATATTTTCATAAGAGCCATGCAGTTCCTTTTTACATTTCTCATATTCTTGCTCCAACAAATGAGTTGCTGTTGCGACAATGTCTTGTCTTACTTTAGTTACTGTGTGAATCAAAGGAGTTAAAGCAGGCTCCCCACCGGCAGCAATAATTTTTTCCTTCAAAGCCATAAGTTCAATTTGATGTTGCAGCTCTTTCAATGTAGGGATCTCATTTTCTGCCTGCCCATTAAGAACCGCGTTTTGTATCACGTGCTTGATTTTTTGCTGGATAAGTTCTTTATTCGTCTTAATTTTGCTAGGGTCTAAGGAAAGCGCAGAGAAAACAGCGGCTTCATGAGGGTTTTGGAGGAATTTTTCGGGGTGCGTAATTTGCTGATGTACAAATGCTCGCTTTAACACAAGAGAAAAGTCCTCTAAATATTCTTTTGGTAATCGAGTAAGCGCTCGCTTAAGCTTAGGAAACATTTTAATTACCACTTCTTCTTGAGCGGTGATCTCACCTCGTTCAAGCTTTACACTTAATTTGGACATTTCCTCATCGTATTCTTGCTTTGTCATGTTCCCTTGTGCATATGCGATAATTCGAAGTTTATCAGACTCCGTCATCATCCGATTACTATCACGAATGTCAGTTCCGATCACATCCCAATCGCCAATCATTTTTTCAGCGATTTCTTTATTTGTGCTACGCTCCAAACGATCATAAAGATCGATAAGAGCTGCGCGATTACAGGCTGAGCGAACATTCACTACAAACTGATCGAGTGCTTGAACATTCTTAGAGAAATCAACTGATGTGGGTTTATCTGTCATATGCTCGATAACATGCTGAATATCACGAACGATTACAGGAGCTAACGTGGTTACATCATCAACCCGTTCATCATGCAGCATTTGGGTTACTATCTGTATAGGATTTGTATTAACTAATGAGAGAGACGCGATAACGTTGTCTTCAGCTGCAATTTGTTTTAATTGCTCCGACAGTATTTGAATAAAGTCTTCATTATTTCCTTGTTTAGAGCCTAATATAGATTGGGTTCGTTCCATTGCAACATCAAAGCCTGCTGGTGAACCTTTCCACTCTTTCCTTTTTTCTTCAATCATTCTGTTTCGCTGTTGCCAAGTTTGTGCTATTTTTTCCATAAACTCATTTTTAAATTGCTCCAGATTAATAGCCAGTTGCATTTTATATTCATTTAGACTTGGAAGGGTTTCTTGATTCTGAGCATAAAAATGTTGCGCGGTTTTTTGAAAAAGCCAATTTTTTAGGACTTCGATGTTAAATGCTCTTAATTGCTCATCATTTACTTGTTGAGGCCAATCACCATCCTTTTTCCAATAATCACTGGTATTAAGATAATCACATAATTGTCTCAGGGGAATCACATCCTCTAATGATTCTAACGCAGTGGGAACTGCACTCATCATCCATACCATTTTATCGTCACATTGAACTTTTATTTTCTTTACATACTCTGAGAAACGATTGGCTTCGACGGTATAATTATCACCCTCAGAGGTAATGTGAGGATATACCTCCTGCGGTGGAAGTGGGCAGAAATCTAAATCAACTTGGTTTGGAAAATCATAATAATAGACATATTGTCCACCGAAGATAGGTTTGGGCATAACGACTCAACAAAATGTAAACAATTTGTTCATTATACATCGTGTTCTCGATATAACATAACAAATAATGCACAAATTTTTTAAAGTGTGTTAAGAAAAAGATCTTCTATTTTGGGGCTTTTAGGGCAGAATCTCTTAGGAGAACTGGTTTGCAAAAAGTGTATTTTGCAGCAAAATGGCAATTGTCATAGGACCAACACCTCCTGGTACAGGTGTTATCCATGCGACTTTATCTTTAGCTTTATTGAAATCGATGTCCCCTCTTAATGTTCCGTTGGCTAAGCGATGAATGCCTACATCGACAATTACTTGTTTTGAATTTAACCAGTTAATATCAATTACATCAGGTATTCCTGTGGCTACTACAAGGATATCCGCCATGTGTACATATTGCTCCAAATTTTCAGTAAAGCGATGACAAACCGTAACAGTCGCTGCTGCCAATAAGAATTCCATTGCCATAGGTCGGCCTACAATATTTGATGCACCGACAACGACGGTGTGTTTTCCCCAAATAGGAATTTGATAATACTCTAATAAATTGATGATTCCATAAGGGGTGCAAGGTCTTAGTGAGGGGTTGCGTAACGTTAAGCGGCCCATATTGTAAGGATGAAAGCCATCAATGTCTTTACTAGGATGAATGCACTCAATAATTTTGTTCGGGTCTATGCCTGCAGGAAGAGGAAGTTGCACGAGAATGCCATCGATGTCAGACGAGTTATTTAATTGATCAATTAACTCTAGCAATTCCTTTTCAGTAGTGGATTTGGGCAAGTCGTGAGCATAAGAATGAAATCCGACTTCGGAGCAAGCCTTTCTTTTGTTGTTTACATAAATACTAGAGGCAGGATCATTACCTACTAAGATAACAGCAAGGCCAGGGGCTCGCTTTCCTTTGGCGGTCATTCTCTCTACAGCCAATTTAATTTCCAGTTTCAATTTTGCTGAAACAAGCTTGCCGTCTAATAAGGATGCAGTCATATAAGAAACAAAATTAAAAAATAATCGCAGATTATGAGATAGGCCATTAGCTTATGCAATAGACCTCTTGCATAATAGTTACACTCTAGACAAAACATATCTTGGTGTTATACATTGGCCGTTTTTAGCAGGAAATGCTCATGCGTATTGCCTTAGGGGTAGAATACGATGGTAGCCAGTATCATGGCTGGCAAGCGCAAGCAGGCCTGCATACGGTTCAGCAAGTAATAGAAGAAGCCCTAGCTAAAGTAGCTGATACTGAAATCAGCGTTGTTTGCGCAGGTAGAACCGATACAGGTGTGCATGCCACAAACCAGATTATTCATTTTGATTGTGACAAAGAACGTACAATTCGTTCCTGGATTCATGGTGCTAATTCTTTTTTACCTAAAGATGTGTGTGTTAAATGGGGGCGCGAGATGTCAGATAACTTTCATGCTCGCTACTCAGCCCTTTCCCGACGCTACCGTTATGTAATCTATAATTCACCGATACGTCCGGCACTATTACGTAGTAGTGTAACCTGGCAATATCGCCAGCTTGACCATCATGCGATGCACGAAGCAAGTCAATGTCTGTTGGGTGAGAACGACTATACATCTTTTCGTTCTGTGGAATGCCAGTCGAATACGCCGATGCGGAATATTTATGATCTGCAAGTTACACGCATTGGTGATTTGGTGATGATAGATATTACCGCTAATGCTTTCCTACATCATATGGTCAGGAATATTGCTGGTGTGCTTATTGCGGTAGGCTCAGGAAAAAAACCGATCAGTTGGGTGAGTGAAGTTTTGCAAGCAAAAGATAGACGTTTAGGTGCTGAAACGGCTCCTCCCTATGGTTTATACTTAGTGTCTGTTACTTATCCAGACGAGTTTGGCGTCATTAGGACGAACCCAGGCCCGCTATTTTTATGGGAGAAATAATTGGCTCATCGAGTGCGGATAAAAATGTGTGGTATGACGCGCAAACAGGATATCGCACATGCAATAGATTTGGGTGTTGATGCGATTGGCCTGATTTTTTATCCGCAAAGTCCTCGTTATGTTTCCGTGCCACAAGCAAAACTGTTGGTACAAGATATTCCTGTATTTGTTGATATTTTAGCCGTGGTAGTTAACCCAGAGTCTTCCTTGGTCGAGCAAATTATCAATGAGCTGCCCATTCAGGGGGTGCAATTTCATGGACAAGAATCAGCAAGATTTTGTAGCCAATTTAAGATTCCTTATGTTAAAGCCATATCTGCGCACTCAAAAGAAGCTATTATGGAGCTAAGTGCTGAATTCCAAGAGGCTGCTGCAATTTTATTGGATACTCCCTCACGATCATATGGAGGCACGGGGAGTCGTTTTGATTGGCGCATTATTCCGCAAAAACGAGTAAAACCAATTATTCTGGCTGGTGGATTAAATGCAAGTAATGTCAAAGAGGCGGTGAGTATCTGCTCACCCTTCGCAGTTGATGTTTGTAGTGGTATTGAGGCATCTCCTGGTATAAAAGATCATGGGAAAATGAATGATTTTGTAAACGCATTATGGGGTAAAGCATGAGTGAGAGAGAGCTCCCAGACGAGCATGGGCATTTTGGACAATATGGTGGTGTCTTTGTAGCTGATACATTAATGCATGCTTTGCAACAATTGCAAGAAGCGTATGAAGTATATCGACGAGATCCAGATTTTTTAGCCGAATTGGGGTCAGAGTTACGCGATTATGTTGGACGACCCACACCCCTTTATCTTGCTCAACGCTTGACTTCCCAAGTAGGAGGAGCCCAGATTTATTTGAAACGAGAAGATCTAAATCATACAGGTGCCCATAAAATTAATAATACAGTGGGGCAGGCCCTGCTCGCTAAAAGAATGGGAAAAACAAGGATCATTGCCGAAACGGGAGCGGGACAACATGGTGTCGCCTCAGCCACAGTAGCAGCAAAATTAGGGTTGAAATGTGTCGTCTATATGGGGTCTGAGGACATCAAAAGGCAATCTAGCAATGTTTATAGGATGAAATTACTGGGTGCAGACGTTGTACCCGTCACCGCAGGCTCCAGAACATTAAAAGATGCTTTAAATGAAGCAATGCGTGACTGGGTGAGCAATGTGGACAACACATTCTACATCATTGGCACGGTGGCCGGTCCTCATCCTTACCCACAAATGGTAAGGGATTTTCAGGCTGTTATTGGTCAAGAAGCGCGTGCTCAACTTCTTGAGGCAACCGGGCAATTACCTGATGCGTTAGTGGCTTGTGTTGGGGGTGGTTCCAATGCTATTGGGTTGTTTTATCACTTCTTGAAAGATAAATCAGTGGCGATCTATGGAGTAGAGGCTGCTGGCAAGGGTATTGAAACAGGAGAACATGCGGCCTCCTTAATTGCGGGAAAACCCGGTGTTTTACATGGTAATCGTACTTATTTGCTTTGCGATGAACATGGACAGATAAAAGACACATATTCGGTTTCAGCAGGTCTTGATTATCCTGGGGTCGGACCTGAGCATGCTTATCTGAAAGATATTGGTAGGGTTAAGTATGTGGCAATAAATGATGAAGAAGCACTCAATGCATTTCGCACCTTAATTCGAATAGAGGGGATTATTCCAGCTCTGGAGTCAAGTCATGCAGTTGCCTATGCTATGAAATTGGCAAAAGAAATGTCTCCTTCACAAAGAATTATTGTGAATTTATCAGGACGCGGTGATAAGGATATGCATACGGTAGCTAGTATCGATGGTTTAACAATATAGGGCTGTTTGGGACGCATTCTCGGGTCCCCGCGGCATCCATTTGAACGAATAAGGTTATCTATGAATCGGATTGATAAGACATTAGCACAGTTGCGGGAACAAGGTAAAAAAATTCTTAGCCCTTATATCACTGCGGGCGATCCTAATCCAGCAATGACAGTTCCGCTAATGCATGAATTGGTTACGGCAGGTGCTAATATTTTAGAAGTAGGAATACCCTTTTCTGATCCCATGGCGGAAGGACCAGTTATCCAGGGGGCTATGGAAAGAGCCTTGGCCCATGGAATGGATTGTGATCATGTGTTTTCCATGGTTGAGCAATTCCGAAAACATGACAAAAACACGCCTATTATTCTGATGGGCTATTTAAATCCTATTGAACAATATGGTTATGAGCGTTTTGCAAAAAGAGCACAAGAAGTTGGTGCAGATGGTACAATTATTGTGGATTTGCCCCCGGAAGAAAGTGAATTTATTGCTTCTGTCTGGCAGCGTAATAATTTACATTCTATTTACTTATGTTCACCGACCACTTCTGATAAACGAATGGCATTAATAAATAGTTATGGAAGAGGGTATTTCTATTATGTTTCTCTAAAGGGTGTCACTGGATCTGAGGATTTTGATCTGGACACCGTAAAAGAGCAATACCAACAACGAAAATCACAAGTTAGTCTGCCGCTTATGGTAGGATTTGGTATTAAAACACCGACTATGGCAGCTAAGGTGGCAGCATTTGCCGATGGTGTGATTGTGGGGGCGGCCCTGATTAAAAAGATCCATGAAGCTTATGTTGCCCAGAATAACGCCATTGCTGAAGGGGCATCTTTAATCCGTGAAATGCGTCAAAAGATAGATAATGAGTGAGATTATGACTGAAGGCAGTGAAAAAAGAGCACATTTTATTAGGCAGATGATCATCGAGGAATTAGCTAGTGGGAAACACCAAGAAGTTATCACTAGATTTCCGCCAGAGCCAAATGGTTACCTACACATAGGACATGCAAAGTCAATTTGTTTAAATTTCGGGTTGGCAGAGGAATTTAATGGTCGCTGCTATTTGCGTTTCGACGACACAAATCCTATTAAAGAAGAGCAAGAATTTGTTGATGCTATTATTGAGGATGTTGATTGGCTTGGTTTTCAATGGCATGCCATTACGTATTCTTCCGACTATTACCATGAATTATATGACTTTGCGGTTGATTTAATTAAACAGGGCAGAGCTTATGTTGACAGCTTAACCATAGAAGAGATACGTGCACATCGAGGAAGCTTACTTGAGCCTGGGCGCGAAAGTCCATATCGCAATCGACCCATCGAAGAGAACCTTGATTTGTTTCAAAGAATGAAGGCAGGTGAGTTTGCTGATGGTACGCATGTGCTGCGTGCTCGGATTGACATGCAGTCTGGTAATGTAAATATGCGTGATCCCGTTCTTTATCGTATAAGGCATGCTAAGCATCAACGCACAGGAAATGAGTGGTGCATTTATCCTATGTATGATTATGCTCACCCACTCTCAGATGCTTTGGAAGAAATAACGCACTCATTATGCACCTTAGAGTTCCAGGATCATCGGCCACTGTATGATTGGTTCATTGAGAATTTGCCAGTGCCCTCTAGGCCCGTACAAACTGAGTTTGCCCGGCTCAATTTATCACACACAGTCACTTCCAAGCGTAAATTGCGAATGTTAGTTGAGCAGGGAATTGTCTCAGGCTGGGATGACCCACGGTTACCAACCTTACGGGGGATGCGAAAACGGGGTTATCCATCATCTGCGATTAGACAATTCTGTGAACTCATAGGCATTTCCCGCAGTGATTCTGTCATTGATATGTCCATTCTCGAAGAATGTGTACGTGATGATTTAAACAAAACCGCTCCTAGGGCTTTGGCAGTTATCGACCCTTTAAAGGTGGTTATCGAAAACTATCCTGCTGATGCCGTAGAAAATTTGGAGGCCAAATTAAATCCTCAGGATCCTACATCTAAATCTCGTGTACTCCCTTTTGCCCGAGAAATTTATATTGAGCGCAGTGATTTTATGGAAAATCCACCAAAAGATTATTTTCGCCTTTCCCCAGGGAATGAAGTTCGATTAAGACATGCTTATGTCATTCGTTGCACGGATGTAATTCGTGATGCAAGAGGAGAAATTATTGAGTTGCGCTGCACTTACGATGAGAATACTTTAGGAAAAAATCCTGGTGATAGGAAAGTTAAAGGAGTTATCCATTGGGTATCCTGTCAGCATGCCTTTCCTGTGACTATTCTTCAATATGACAGATTGTTTACCGATGCTAATCCGGCGCGAGAGGAGGATTTTCTCCAGTTTCTTAACAAGGACTCTTTAATTGTGAAACAGGGTTTTTGTGAACCTTTCTTAAAGACAGCGTACCCCAATGAAGTATTTCAATTTGAGCGTTTAGGCTATTATTGCGTCAATCAAATTGTAAGAAGTCAAGTGACTACCTTTCATCGTGTAGTGGGTCTTAAAGATACTTGGGGAAAAATGAATTAAAGGGGCTTATGCATGTTGAATCTATATAACTCTCTGACAAGAAAGCAAGAGCCATTCAAACCGATATCACCAGGTAAAATTGGTATCTATGTATGTGGAATAACCGTTTATGACCGTTGTCATTTAGGTCATGCTCGTTCCATGGTTTGTTTCGATGTGATCGTTCGCTATTTGCGTTCACAAGGTTATGAAGTCACTTATGTACGCAATATTACTGATATTGATGATAAAATCATTGTTCGCGCTAAAGAGCGAGGGGTATCCATAGATGAATTGACCTCTCAATATATCAAGGCAATGCACGATGATACCAAAGCGCTGAATATTTTACCTCCTGATATTGAGCCAAGGGCTACCGCACATATAGAATCCATCATAACTCTAATTAAAAGATTGATAGATGCGGGGTTTGCTTATGTGAGTGAAAACGGTGATGTCTGTTATCAAGTTGACCGCTTTCAAGAATATGGCAAATTGTCGCATAAAGACTTAGATGGTTTAATGGCTGGCGCACGTGTAGAAGTAGTTAAAGAAAAGCGTTCGCCATTAGATTTTGTATTATGGAAACAAGCAAAACCAGGGGAGCCAAGTTGGCCGTCAATATGGGGGGATGGTCGTCCTGGTTGGCATATTGAATGTTCTGCTATGGCAATGCAGGAGCTTGGTGAGC
Source organism: Legionella lansingensis (assembly GCF_900187355.1). Taxonomy (NCBI): domain Bacteria; kingdom Pseudomonadati; phylum Pseudomonadota; class Gammaproteobacteria; order Legionellales; family Legionellaceae; genus Legionella; species Legionella lansingensis. The sequence goes on from NZ_LT906451.1 coordinate 1,096,449, forward strand.
ATTTTGATATCCATGGTGGTGGGCTGGATTTGCAATTTCCTCACCATGAGAATGAAATTGCCCAAAGTGAGGCTGCCACAAGAAAACCTTTTGCGAATTATTGGATGCATGTTGGTTTGTTGCAGGTTAATAATGAAAAAATGGCCAAATCAGTGGGTAATTTCTTTACCATTGAAGACGTATTGCGCCAATACCACCCGGAAGTTATTCGCTATTTTCTGTTGAGTAGCCATTATCGTAGCTCCTTAAATTATTCCGAGGAAAATTTACAAAACGCAAAGAATGGCTTGATGCGGCTGTATCAAGCCATAAAGGACATTAACTGGGCAGACAATAATGTTGATGACCATTGGCTACAACAATTTAATCAAGCCATGGATGATGATTTCAATACACCCAGAGCATTGTCTGTATTGTTCCAATTGAGCCATGAACTCAATAAGACCAATTCTCCTCTACTTGCATCCACTCTAAAGTACTTGGCTTCTATACTGGGCCTGTTACAAGCTTCCCCTGAATCTTTCTTAAAAGCAGGACTTGAGGAGGAAGAAAAGGATAGAATTGAAAAGTTAATCTCAGAAAGGTTGCAGGCTAGAACTTCTCGTAATTGGACAAGAGCGGATGAAATTCGAGCCATTCTAGCCAAGGAAGGGATTGATCTGGAAGATGGTCCGAATGGGACTACCTGGCGCAAGAGATCGTTATAATAGCCCCGTTTTCCCCTCACCTGCCGCGCTATGCGTGTCGACCTCTCCCACAAGGCTGTCTCTTGATCACATCTCTGCCTACGCCCCGCGGCTTGTCCGCGGGGTCCAGTGTTTTAGTGCCGTGCTCCTGGATCCCGCGGACAAGCCGCGGGACGTCGGAGAGCAGAGCTGGACTGGGTTTTCAGAGATGTGTAGAAGATTTAGCCCACAAGGGGAGATACATTTTTTCCCAAGGCGGAAGGCAATTTTTCCCTCTCCCCTTGTGGGAAAGGGTAGGGTGAGGGGTATTTAAAGAATAATTAATCTATAATTTAACTAGGGATAAAACCTTATTGCTCTGCAAGGGGTGGTTATGAAGATGTTGCTTCCCATGTTGCTAACCATTTGTGGCATGTCAGTATACACCAGTTACGCTTCTCCTTTGGTGGACTCAAAGCCTGCGGAATTAACCGGATTTGTATTTATAGATACTGGCGCTCTCATTGAAGGAGAGGATAGTGCTTTTCATGTGCTACTAAGGCCAGAGTTAGCTTCTGATAGTGAGTTTGCTCCTGCTCCTGCTTATGAGGAGAATTTTTGGGATGAGGTATAGCGATAACGGATAGTCATCTATACTGTAATTGGACAAAAATTAATCGCGAGCAAAACTGTGATGCAAGGAGAGCTTTATGAAAAGTATACTTTCAGTTTTACTAGCCACAGCAGGCTTATTCACATTCTCTGGCTCCTGTTTTTCTTCAGGTGTGGATAATACGGATTCCATTCATGCTACCACGACACAATCAATGTCTGCCGATGATGATACTAGCACTTTAGATCCATTGGACGGCAGCATAACTGGCGAGTTTTTGATTAGCGCTTCGGATGAGGATGCTTTGACTTCAACACCGGGCTCAACATCTGTGGATCAAAACAGTAGTACTTCGGATCAAACAACCACTCCAGGTATGCCATCTGAGACGCCTTCATCAACCAATGGTGATAGCACAACGCCTACCCCATTACCTGGTGATAGCACTACTACACCGACTGAGCCAAGTACAACAGATACATCACCTGGCACGGATGATCCTACTAATGCAGGTACCAACGATTCTACCAGTACAGGCACTGATTCAGGGATTGGCACAAGTACAACACCAGATAGTACGAATACAAATACCAATGGTGATTCAAATACAACCAATGGAGGTACATCAACTTCACCATCTGGTTATTAAAGTATCTTCAGAAGTTATTCATAAATAATCTTGATGGGTCTGCACGACCATCAAGATCTGTCATAAATTCTAAAAGCTTTCCTGCTGCCCATTATGTTCATTTATTAATATTGCAGTTTGCTATTTGGTAAATGCAAATTTTTAGACTAAGGTTAAAAATAGGGGATGAATAAAGGAAGTAGTATGAAGGATTCACTGGCAGCTTTAGAAGAATCTTTAGCATACATGTTTGAACTACAGACAAGAGAAACTGGGACATACATTAACTCTGAAGTCCAAACCCTTAAGGAAACCCTTGAAAAGTATAAGGATGGGTCTGCTTCACTATCCCAATTAATTGTTGTTCTGAAACAAGCTCTGCCCGTTATAGGGAATTATGTCGATGGTTATATAGTCAAATTTCGTATGGAAGCGGTGGCAGAGGAAAACGGCATGTATATTGTTTGGGATACACCTGATAAACGCAAGAGGACTTACCCTCATTTTAATTACGGAGCAGGGGATTCAACAGCAGAAAGCGCCAGTGATTTTACCTCATGGTTATCATCGCTTTCGGGATTGGAGTTTTCTCACCTCGATAAGCGGAAGCAGGTTGATATTCTCCTCAATCATAGGTCAGAAATGGAGTTCATGACGAAGTTAAGAGAGTATTTAGTGGAACACCCCGATTTTTTATGCAATTTTATTTTAGAATCCCACGAAATATTTATCGAAATAATTACCACCCGTGTAGGTTTTCAGTTGAACAATGAGGATATCGCAAAAGCTATCGTTCATCACTCTACTGCAATACTCAATAATCTCCCTGAACCCCAAGATCAAGTTGCTAGTTTTATTGAATTTTGGGATTCCCATTTATCTGTCACTGGACGTTCGGTAGCCCGCTTGTTTAATGATAACGAGGCAAGAACAGAACTTGAAAAATTAGAGATTTTTCAAATCTCTGATGCTGATGAATTAGGCTTCACATTTTGATTATTTCCTGTCATTCTGAACATCCCTGTCATTTTTGCGAAGCATTATTAATGCTGACTGGTCACCCTTAATATTTCCGCCAATGAGGTATCTCCCGCGAGTACCCTTTTGAAGCCATCTTCGCGTATTGTGGGTGTAGTAGGGCGTAGATAACTATCAATGATTTGTAAGCTTTCGTTGCGATGAATCATGCCACGCAGCGTTTCATCAATCATGATTAACTCATAGATACCGGTACGACCACGATATCCCGAGTGATTACAATGTTCACAACCTTTTGGTTCATAGACATTTGAGGTATCGGTATCTGGTTTAAGACGCATTAATTCTTGTTCATCGTCACGTAATTGATGAGGGGTTTTGCAATGTGAGCAGAGCTTGCGAACCAATCGTTGGGCGATTAAACCCACAAGGCTTGAGGCCAGTAAGAAGGATTCAACACCCATATCATGCAAGCGGGTAATAGCACCAAGCGCGCTATTTGTATGGAGTGTTGAAAGAACTAAATGGCCGGTCAAACTTGCCTGTACTGCAATTTCAGCAGTTTCCAAATCTCGAATTTCTCCTATCATTACAACATCTGGATCCTGACGCAAAATGGCTCGTAGTCCTTTCGCAAAAGTCATCTGCACCTTTACATTAACTTGCGTTTGACCTATGCCGGGTAGGTCATATTCAATAGGATCTTCAATAGTTAAAATATTGCGACTGACTTGATTGAGCTCAGTTAACATTGCGTATAGAGAAGTTGTTTTACCCGAGCCTGTTGGGCCAGTGACGAGAATGATGCCATGCGGTTCAGCAATTAAGCTGCGCATGGCAACTAAAGTGGATTGCGGCATCCCTAAAAGCTTTAAGTCTAACTGCGCGGTCTGTTTATCCAGAATACGAAGGACGATGCGCTCTCCGTGATTAGAAGGCAATGTAGAGACGCGCACGTCAATATTATGTCCACCTATCCGTAAGGCAATGCGACCATCTTGCGGGATGCGTTTTTCGGCAATATCCAACTTTGCCATGACCTTAACACGAGAAATAACTAAAGGTGCAACAGCACGCTGAATTTCCAGAACTTCGTTGAGTACCCCATCAATACGGTTACGAACCAGAACCCTATCTTCATACGTTTCGATATGAATATCAGACGCTTTCTGTTTGATAGCTTGGGTGAATAAGGCATTGAGTAAGCGAATAATTGGCGCATCATCTTGATTATCCAACAAATCTTCACTGATGGGTAATTGGGAAGCCAGCGAAGATAAATTCATGTCTTCTTCCATGACCTCGGCGGCATCCAGAATTGAAGATTGAGATTGATAAATCTGTGCCAGATGCTGTTGAAATTCAGTCTCATTAACCTCTTTACAGTGAAGTTCGCATTGTAATAAACGCTTCACTTCCGCCAAAATGGGTAAAGAGGGATTCGCTAGATGATAGACTACCGCTCTGCCATTCTCTTGCACATTGGCGATGATGTTATGGTTTTTAGCAAAACTGTAAGGAAGACGTCTTGTTCTTTCACTGGTTTCCATAAGCGGTTATTTCGTCATTAATATGCGTTGTTTAGGTTGTTTAAGTATAACAGTCTGTTGTGTTGAGCCACTGAAGGGTCTTGGTAAGGCCGCCTGGTTTCGCGGTGGCAGTAACACATCAGTATTTTCAGGATGATAAGGTTGTGTTCGCAAGAATTCCAATTGCTCTTCTCTTACATCATGATATTTACCACTAGTCACATAAAGAGCATCATTGCGACTTCTTAATATGCAAGGCCGTATAAATACCATTAATACACGTTTCTCACGGTTCTTAATGTTATGTTGGAAAAGGCGACCCACACCTGGAATATCACCGATAAATGGTATGCGAGTATCATCTCCAGCCAAGCTGTCTTGGGTGAGTCCTCCTAATACAACAATGTCTCCACTTTCTACATGGACAGCAGTCACGATGCTTGAAATTTTGAAGATTGGATTATCCGTGTTGAGAGTGCTGGAGGGATCTATCGTATCGTTCCCTTGATCTATCTGAAGTTGGATGCCATCACCACGGGTAATTTGTGGCCTTACATATAAATGAAGAGCAACATTAACACGATCAAACGTCACAAAGGGACTGGCCGTTGTTGTTCCCCCAGCATTATTGGGATAACTCGTTGTAGCTACTGAAACTTGTTTTCCAACAAGAATTTTTGCTTGCCTATTATCAAGAACAACGACAGAAGGGGTGGATAAAATATTCGCCTTGCGATCACGAGCAAGAGCAAATATTTGCGCTTGCAGGTCATCAATTGCTGTTTTTGAATTAATAATAGCAAAACCTGGTCTGAAATCACGAGGCCTACCGGTTTGTTGATCAGAGCCCCACTCAATGCCTAAACTGGTAAGATCAGCCTCATCGATTTCAACAACAAGCGCCTCAATAAGTAATTGGGCTGGTTTAATATCTAACTGGCTTATAACCGATTTTAAAATGCGAATCAGAGTAACTGGTGCATTGAGGATAATGGAATTGGTGTTCGGTTCGGCAATGATCTGCACTGTTGGCTTGGTTGAACCCTCTGTTTGTGTAGCTGTTCCAGTTGTATTGGGTGTTGCCGCCGGACTGGTCGACGTTGGTGGGGGTGTTAGTGCTGTGAGGCTTTGGCTACTACTGGATGTACCACTTGCCATATTGAAGGCAGGATTGGTACTGTCTATCTCAGGCCTAGTAATTGTTCCTATGGTTGTCGCGACATTGCCACTGAAATTTGCCTGAGCAATTCCTGCCAGGATGGGTACCAAATCCTCGGCTCGTAAATAATGGAGATAAACAACCTGCGTATTACTGTTCGTGCCATAAGGGCTTTCTTTATCCAGTTTCGCAATAAGTAACCGCAGCCTGATCCTATCGGTTCTACTCCCGCTCAATAAAATGGAATTGCTGCGATCATCGGCTGCCAACATCGTCTGAGTATGACTACCAAGACCTGGTTGCGTTTTGACTAAATCTTTTAGCGTGTTGGCGACATCCATTGCTAGAGCATGTTTTAAAGGGACCATATCGATGCCATTGGCTGAAGAACTATCGACCTGGCGAATGATTCGAGCCATTTGTTTAACATTGTTTGCTCGGCCAGATAAAATCAGCATATTGGAAGGCGCATATGCGGAGACACTACTCCATTGTGGCATCAAAGGCCTTAAAACAGGCACCAGCTGTTCTGAAGGAACATAGTGAACCGGGATGACTGCAACCATCATGTCATCGCCTTTGGGTGGGCTTCTCATTTGGCTTAAAAGATCGGGGGACTGGGTTTTTGCGTCAATATTAGGAACAATTTTTATCACATCGCCACTTGGAATGGCTGCGTAACCTGAGATTTGTAGCATAGATAAAAAAACTTGATAGAGTTCTTTATCTGACATTGCTGTACTTGAAACAATAGATATTTTGCCTTGGACACGGGGATCAATAATGAAGTTTTTACCTGTGACTCGAGAAACTTCGGCAATGACTGCACGAATATCAGCACCTCGCAAATTCCACAGTTTTTTTGCGGGTGAGGAAGGAGGAAGCACTTCCTCTTCCCTTTTAATAGATTTTTTAACATTTGTTTCACTCCCAAGCTGCAGCTTTTCTTCGCTAACAGGTTCGATTTTTGTTGTACTTAGAGGTTGAGCTTGCGCTGCAATAATGGGATCAACTTTGACTGTACTAACAGTCGGAAACTTCATGATCTGAGTTTTGCTTATCTCTTCCTGCAATTTTTTTTGTAAATCGATAGCCAGTGCGTAATCAGGAATCGGGCCAACCTTAACTAAATAATTGCTCTGATTGGGAGATTGCTCAATGTTTATTGGCTGCTTAATGGAGTAGGATAATTTAAACTTTAATTGGAGAGCATTATTCTGATGCGCAAAATCGCCAACTTGAAGCACATAAGCCGGCTTGCCTTCAAGGGTAACAGACTTAATGGTGACTTCTGTAGCGCGAACAACTGTTAAGCAAAATAGAACGAGTAGGCCAACCGCAATCTTTCGCATCAAACAACCATAAAATAATTGATAGAGACATGATAACTAAATTTAAAAGGATACCATAGGGTTTTCAGAAAATATGACGATTAATATGAAATCATATTGATTAAAATTTCTCTAATAGTGAACTCGAATCACCAATTTAATTAGAGCGAAGTTTAGTAGTGCGATATAATAAACACAATTTATTTTTTTGATTCATATGGATAATGCAAAAAAAGACAGAGATTGCTATGACAGGGAAGGTTAAATTATCTCCTGTCCAAAGTGTTGGGGATTGCGGCTATCATACAGTGATTATTGGACTCTTTTACTTAGCACTCAAAGCCAGGGAGGATGAGAAAATAGCATCTGTGATTAATGTCAGTGACACACTCAGCAAACTTTTAGCGGCACAACCTGGTTCGCTTAAAAAATGTCTTGTAAAACCATTTAAAACCAACCAAGAATGCTTGTTGAGTTATTTAGATGCAATGGCTGCAACAGGCTTTGAACAACTCACTTTTAATGAGATTTTATCTAATTTCACATCACAATTGAAACGACTTAATTGCGACTCAGATTGGTTAGAAGAACGGGTTAAGAATGAAATTAAAAGTGGTTTATGGTTAGAAACCAATCGAGCATGGGAAAAACTACCTTCATTCAAAAAAATAATGAAGAAAATTCAAATGAAAGCAGACGAACTTTATGAAAAAGCAATTGCAGTCAACCCCCAAAAACCTAATGACGATTTGCTATTTGAAATTATGTTTCAAGCGCAAATTGAAGCGTGTGATGCCTTAACTGATGAAGAGCTAATCCTCTCCGCTAAGGAGGTCATTTCTCATTTTTATGCAGTAGACGCGCCGAAAGCCTGGTTAGACGATGCATTTCTCAAACGCTTGGTTACTCATTTGTTAGGCTCATCCAATATTATGTTTGACAAGGATAGCGTAAAAATAACAGGGGAAGGACCAAATAATAATCATTGGTATATAGAACTTCCCAATGATGAATGCACGCAAAAATTTATTTCAATCTATAAGACAGGCTATCACTCTGGACTGACCATTGTATTACCAGGAACTAAAGTTGAGATCGCTTTATCGAGCTATAGTTCTCTTTTCCCACCAGCAACTAAAATTGATAAAACCCATGATCCTGAAAGTCTATTCAACTACTCCGTATAAATAACCAGGGTCTATGGCTCTACAAGGCCTACTTGACGCTCCCTGATCAAGTCTAGGAGCGGGGTGAGTAGGGGTTTTCGAGAAATTGGATAAATGAATTGTCAACAGGCCTTAGAATAATTTTATGTCGAAGACAGATCTTTACTTTGTGGGATTTGAATTTCATCACGCGCCTTAGGGTTGCCATGTTTTTCTTTACTTGTCTGCAATGACAAACCAGAGCTGATAAGTGAGGATATGGAGGTTTTGTCCTTTCTTAATTCAAGTTCTTTTTCAACTTTCTTGATTTTTTCATTCATATCAGCAATGGATTTTCGAGTCATACTCAATTCAGTGTACACTTTTGTACTCGTTTCATCGGCTGCAATAATAGGGATTAAAGCGTTATCGATGGTTTCTTGAGTAGGTGGTTCTTTATCAAAATAGCTTAAGGCAGAAAGTCCTTCTGCAAGGGATGAATCAAGATACTTCGCATAAAGACCTGAAGCTGCATCTTTAAATGTCGTGATTAATTGTTGTTGTGCTTTCAGTAACTCTTCGTGCTCTTTTATAAGTGTGGAAAGATTATCCGAATGTTTATCTTTTACTCGATACACTTCAATTTCTTTAAGATCTTTGCTGGACCCTGAGTTTACGGTTTTTAATAAAGAATCTGTTGTATCATTTTTAGGAACATCGATATACCAGTGTGATGTTGAAGGCCCCTTACTGGTAATTTCAATTCCTTTAGGATCAAAAAACACATTCTCGGCATTGGGGAAAAGTAGTTTCGAAAAGTATCTTAAAAACTCATCGTCGACCCAGGCTTTTGCAGATCTAGGACCATAATGTTTCGTAATGACCGCTGTTGCCATACTTTTTAACGCTGTATCCTCTAATTCTTTAAAAATTTCGAGTGTGGCTTGGAACCTTAACTCACCTGCCTTATCAATGTCTACGTCTTTACCATTTGCAAGCTCCACCATTCTGTCTAAAATTTTCCCATTTAAACGTTTAAATGGTGGCAGGTCCATCCATTTTTGGTGATCAAGTACCCACGCTCCTTCTCTTAGTATGGCTTTAAAATAGTTGACTCCCCAATCAGAAGCTACAAGGGAGCTGCGGATCCCATCGCTAAATTCACTCAATATCTCTTTAAAAGAAAGGCTATCCCAGCCTGTTGCGTTGAGCTCTGTTAGTATATTCTCGAGGGTTTGCACATTGTTGGCACCAGTGATTCTGCTTATCTTGGGCATGTGAGAGAATACAGTTGATAACATTTGGCTGTTATTTATTGTTGCAGCGAGCTTTTCATCTGTTTTAGCTTGCATTCCAAGATGCAACACACCAACACATACAGCATAATAACCACAATCTCCAGCATCATAAGGGGGCTCAAGCCTAGAACGTTTGATAATAGGAGCTTCTTTTGTAATGTCTATTTTACTTTTCATATGTACACTATCAAGATGAAATTTAATTATTTAGAGAGCATTGAATCATAAAAAGCTTAATAGATTATTAAAAAATCAATTTAATTATAAAAAATTCATATTGAGATTGTTTTTAACAACAATAAATTTCTAAGAGGAACAGCATGCGCATGCGGTGACAAAGGTGATATTGGCAGAGGATCTGATGCTTGATCTTGCCCTAATCTTTGATTGAAGTAATAAATATGTGCAAAATTTCCAATTATTGCGATAGAACGAGATAAATACTCGTCAGGTAGTTTCTCAACATCATCTGCATCCGTAGAGACGTTCCCTTATGTCGGGAGATCTTTATTTCCCGGGAGTTGAACTTCATCAATCACTTCAGATTTGTCACTAGCAGTATGTTTTTCTTTACTTGTCTGCAATGACAAACCAGAGCTGATAAGTGAGGATATGGAGGTTTTGTCCTTTCTTAATTCAAGTTCTTTTTCAACTTTCTTGATTTTTTCATTCATATCAGCAATGGATTTTCGAGTCATACTCAATTCAGTGTACACTTTTGTACTCGTTTCATCGGCTGCAATAATAGGGATTAAAGCGTTATCGATGGTTTCTTGAGTAGGTGGTTCTTTATCAAAATAGCTTAAGGCAGAAAGTCCTTCTGCAAGGGATGAATCAAGATACTTCGCATAAAGACCTGAAGCTGCATCTTTAAATGTCGTGATTAATTGTTGTTGTGCTTTCAGTAACTCTTCGTGCTCTTTTATAAGTGTGGAAAGATTATCCGAATGTTTATCTTTTACTCGATACACTTCAATTTCTTTAAGATCTTTGCTGGACCCTGAGTTTACGGTTTTTAATAAAGAATCTGTTGTATCATTTTTAGGAACATCGATATACCAGTGTGATGTTGAAGGCCCCTTACTGGTAATTTCAATTCCTTTAGGATCAAAAAACACATTCTCGGCATTGGGGAAAAGTAGTTTCGAAAAGTATCTTAAAAACTCATCGTCGACCCAGGCTTTTGCAGATCTAGGACCATAATGTTTCGTAATGACCGCTGTTGCCATACTTTCTAACGCTGTATCCTCTAATTCTTTAAAAATTTCGAGTGTGGCTTGGAACCTTAACTCACCTGCCTTATCAATGTCTACGTCTTTACCATTTGCAAGCTCCACCATTCTGTCTAAAATTTTCCCATTTAAACGTTTAAATGGTGGCAGGTCCATCCATTTTTGGTGATCAAGTACCCACGCTCCTTCTCTTAGTATGGCTTTAAAATAGTTGACTCCCCAATCAGAAGCTACAAGGGAGCTGCGGATCCCATCGCTAAATTCACTCAATATCTCTTTAAAAGAAAGGCTATCCCAGCCTGTTGCGTTGAGCTCTGTTAGTATATTCTCGAGGGTTTGCACATTGTTGGCACCAGTGATTCTGCTTATCTTGGGCATGTGAGAGAATACAGTTGATAACATTTGGCTGTTATTTATTGTTGCAGCGAGCTTTTCATCTGTTTTAGCTTGCATTCCAAGATGCAACAGACCAACACATACAGCATAATAACCACAATCTCCGGCATCATAAGGAGGCTCAAGCTTAGAGCGTTTGATAACAGAAGCTTCTTTTGTAGTGTCTTTTTTACTTTTCATATTACAATCCATAAGATGAAATTATATATGCACAAATTATAGTATAATTCATCAATTAGATTGATTTATGATCTATTTTCATTTGACACGCGTTATTTGCACCTAATAGAATGGAATAATTTCTTGGATTTACGAATAAAAGATATTCGGAGAAGGGAGTGTAAGCTTCTGCTCCTAAGCAAAAGGAGTTGATATGAATAGCGGCGTTAACAATATCCCTTTCGTTGATCAAATTGGCCCGTTGCTTGCAAATGAACTTCCTTACTGTTTTAAGCAGATAAAATTAGAGTGAGATTAGGCTCTACTCCAGAATAGGGGGGCTTACCCTTTGCGAATTTGCGAGTCAAGAAGGGGGCTAAATTCAATATACAAAACTGCGGTCAAGTGGTGGCTATGGGTGGACTCGAACCACCGACCTCAGCATTATGAGTGCCGCGCTCTAACCGGCTGAGCTACATAGCCACAAGAGGTCGTGATTTTGTCTCTTTAGACGTTTAATGTCAATACTTACTTACTGATCATTAATATTTTTTACCTCTGAAACGACAAATTGAAAGCCTATAGGCAAGGCCCCTTGTTATCTCGATTAAGTTAAAGATTGTTCTATTCGTGAATGACTGATCCGTGGTAACCATGTCCAGACTGATGATGGATCCCGCGGTCGATGCCGCGGGAATTCGAGTTCAGAGGCCGGGGGATTACGATAATCTATACAACCAACAAGTACAGTGCGCCAGGGCCGCGTAAAACCTGCAGCAATAATTGCTTGCTTTGCTGATGAGCGACTGTTTGTAAAGCTCTAACGCTGGGAGTAGGTTGCTTATTAGCACTAATGATAATATCACCAGGCCTTAAGCCAGCTCGCCAACCAGCACTAGTCTCTGCAGCCCCAGTAACTTGAACTCCCACCACATGACCATGCAGAGGAGAGTCTTGCTCAAAGTTTTTGAGTGCAAGTCCATAGAGGAAGGGATTACCAGCTTGCAGTTTTTGCTCATGTTTTTTGACATCAGTCACTACTGCGCTTAATGTCATCTCTTTTCCATCGCGTTGGATAGTCAATTTTGCTTCGCTACCAACACGCAACAGTCCTATAGTGGATTTGACCTGAGTCGCTTGGGTGATTTTCGTGTCATTAATTTTGGTAATGATATCCCCAGGTTTCAAACCCGCTTTTTCTGCTGGTGAATCCTGATTCACTTGCGCAATAATTGCTCCTTGAAAATCTTCTGGATAGCCCATGGCTTGAGCTAATTCAGGGGTGAGGTGTTGTACAAAAATACCCATTAAACCGCGATGGATAGTACCATATTTAATTAATTGTTGAGCAACATCTTTTGCCATGTTAATTGGAATGGCAAAGCCAATGCCTACGTTACCACCGTAAGGTGAAATAATCGCGGTGTTAATTCCTATTAATTCTCCTTTCGTATTAACTAAAGCACCGCCTGAATTTCCTGGATTAATTGCAGCATCGGTTTGAATAAAATTCTCAACACCTTCAATGTTTAAATCACTGCGTTTGGTTGCGCTGATAATTCCAAACGTAGCGGTTTGGCTATTACCAAAGCTATTTAATCCAAAGGGATTACCAATGGCAACCACAAAATCACCTACCTCGGCGTTGTCGGAGTTACCAATAGGGAGGCTTTTTAAGTTTTTTGCGTCAATTTTTAATACAGCAATGTCTGTATCGCTATCACCACCGATGAGTTTCGCTTTTAAACGACGACCATCATTTAAGGTAACAGTGATCAAGGAAGCATTACGCAGGACATGATCATTGGTGATAATTATCCCATTTTGTGGATCGACGATAACTCCTGAACCAATGCTTTGAAATTTTTTTGGTTTTTCAGGCAATTGTGGTTGTGGGTGGGAAGGTCTATCATTATCATTGGCCTCATCGTCATCCTCTGCGCTAGGTACATAGCTAGGAATGTAGCCTTGAACAGCAATATTTACGATGGCCGGCATGGTGCTCTTGAGGATTGGTGCCCATGTACCCAAGGCCTTGGGTTCTTCTTGGGCAATTGCTGTAAAAGAAAAGATATTTAAAAGCAAGATTGCTAGAGTTATACGGATTGCATTAGTCATAGTCATATTGTTTGTTTCCAAATGTTTCAGTAAACCAAATAAGTGTTGCCATTCTACCTGTTTGTGACTCTCTGCGATAGGAATAGAAGTCATTTTTTTGCTCAAATGTGCAGGAATTTGATTGATAAACAGCTGTAACGCCAGAGTAATTAAGAATTCGTTCCGCGAGTTTTGCTAGATTAGCATGCCATTTCTCACCGATGGGACGGAACTCTTGCGTCGCAAAAGGATAGCGTTTTTGATAACTTTCCAATACCTCAGGACCGGTTTCATAACACGATTGGCAGATTGCTGGGCCAATCCATGCCATCAGTTTATCAGGAGCGCTTTTAATGCGAGCTAGCGTATTTTCAACGATCCCGTTAACCAGCCCACGCCAGCCAGCATGAATCGCTGCAATCTCATTACCCTCCTGATTACAGAGTAAAATGGGTAGACAGTCCGCAGTCAATATGGCCAGAGGTTGACGTGCAGTTCTGGTAATAGCTGCATCTGCAACACGATTATTGTCTTCTTCCGTCACAACACAAACATTACTGTGGATTTGCTCAAGCCAAGCGGGCTCTTGTGTCGTCCCTAACTCTTTTCTTAACTGCTGCCGATTCAAGGAAACAGCATCTGGGTTATCACCAACATGAGCAGCTAGATTGTTGCTGTCAAAAGGTATTTTACTAAAGCCTGAATGTCGTAGAGTTGTAAAGGCCTTGACATTAGAAGGAGAAGGCCAGTTTGCATGGAGTTTAGTCAAGATATTTATCCAGGGTTTCAAGAAGAAAGCGAAAATCATCCGGTAAAGGTGCTGCAAATGTCAATTCTTCTTTGGATTTAGGGTGAGAAAATGACAAGGTAGCTGCATGCAATGCCTGACGTTTAAATCGCTGAAGGACTTCTCTTAGTTCCTCATTCGCTTGTGGAGGAAAACGCATCCGTCCACCGTATAATGGGTCGCCAACAACAGGGTGATTAATATAAGCCATATGTACCCGGATCTGATGCGTTCGACCGGTTAATAGCTGAACATCAAGCAAAGTAAAATAGTGGTAATGTTTGCGGATGGAATAATGGGTTATAGCTTGCCGCCCTTGTTCGCAAACAGCCATTTTGAGGCGATTGCGAGGATGGCGACCAAAAAAAGTGTCAATTTCTCCCCCTGAGATGAGGTGTCCATTGACTAATGTGATATAACAGCGATGTATCTCATGTGCCTGCATTTGCCTAATCAAATTCGTATGTGCCGGTAGCGTTTTGGCAATCACGAGCAGACCAGTGGTATCTTTATCTAGCCGATGAACAATACCTGCTCGTGGCAAATGGCCAAGTTGCGGAGCGTGATGTAATAGAGCATTCACAAGGGTATGTTCACGATTACCAGCACCAGGATGAACGACAAAACCTGCTGGTTTATTAATCACTAGGATTTCGTCATCTTCAAAAATACTATCTAGTGGGATGGCTTCTGGGAGGGAAGTCTCAGTGCCATTTTCGGGGAATTCCACATCTATTTGGATTTCATCACCACCCAAGACTTTATCTTTAGGTTTACATGACTGTTGATTTAATGTGATAAGTCCCTGCTTTAGCCAATGGCTTAATTGCGAACGCGAGTAATCTGGGAATAATTGTGCGAGTACCACGTCAATTCGTTGTCCGTGATATTCGCGGGGTATGGTAACGCATTGCTTAATGGAATCGGTCATGCCGTAATATGCTCGTCAATTGATCGTCCGCGCAAGGAATTGGGCAGAGCTTCACTAATGAGAACATTAACGAATTGACCTACTAACGTTGCAGGACCGTCAAAATTAACAACGCGATTGCACTCCGTTCGTCCTGCCAACTGTTGCGGATTTTTTTTGGATGCGCCAGTAACAAGAATGCGTTGGTGACTTCCAACCATCGCTTGACTATAGTGAGAGGCCTGCAACAGTAGCCGATTCTGTAGAATCTGTAGTCTTTGCTTCTTTACTTCCATGGGGGTTTCATCGGCTAAATTAGCCGCTGGTGTTCCTGGACGAGGACTGTATATAAAACTAAAAGAGGTATCAAAGCCAATTTCATGGACAAGATTCATGGTTGCTTGAAAATCTTCGTCTGTCTCGCCAGGAAAGCCAACGATAATATCTGTTGATAGACGAATATCGGGGCGTACTTTGCGTAATTTGCGGATTTTCGATTTAAATTCCATTGCGGTATAGCCGCGCTTCATCATTGTAAGGATTTTATCTGAACCACTTTGTACTGGTAGATGTAGATGATTGGCGAGTTGTGGAACTTCAGCATAGGCATTGATCAAATTATCAGAGAAGGCCAGAGGATGAGATGTTGTAAAGCGAATACGACCGATGCCATCAATCGCTGCCAGATAATGAATGAGTAGTGCCAGATCAGCAATATCACCATTGTCCATAGCACCGCGATAATCGTTTACGTTTTGTCCAAGGAGATTAATTTCCCTTACCCCTTGCTTCGCGAGTTGGTAACACTCGGCTAAAACATCATCAAAAGGGCGGCTAATCTCTTCACCCCGGGTGTAGGGAACAACACAGTAACTGCAATATTTGCTGCAACCTTCCATGATAGAGACAAAGGCAACAGGTCCCTCAGCTCGTGGCGCAGGCAGATGATCAAATTTTTCAATTTCAGGAAAACTGATGTCAACAACGGGCTTTTTTGTGTACAAACGTTCGTTAAGCAAAGCAGGTAGACGATGAAGGGTTTGCGGACCGAAAACGAGATCCACAAAAGGAGCTCTCTTTATAATGTCGGCACCTTCTTGGCTAGCAACACAACCACCAACTCCAATAACAACGTGAGGATTTTTCTGTTTGTATTCTCGCCATTGCCCGAGTTGAGAAAAGACCTTCTCTTGGGCTTTTTCGCGAATGGAGCAAGTGTTTAAAAGAATGACATCTGCCTCCTCAACATTGTCCGTTTTTTCCAGTCCATGGGACTGTAGCAGTACTTCTGCCATTTTGGATGAATCGTATTCATTCATCTGGCAGCCATTTGTTTTAATATAAAGTTTTTTTGCCATGTTCATATGTATGTTTCAAATAAGTCTATAATTTCGGTGCGATTGGAAAGTGTAGCTCGAACCGTGATGAGAAACGTCGAATTATACTTTCAACTCTTCCCGTTTATCCTCTACAGATTGACAATACGTTTCTCTAATCCGAGGTAAAATCAACAAGGAAACTAGCATGCCAGCAGGTAACAAAGCTAAAGCAACATGATAGGCTTCTAACGGATAAACCCGGACTTTATCAACGATTTCTCCATGCCACATTCTATCAAGAATAAAACCAATGATGGGTTGTGCTAAGGCAATACCTACCATATTCATCATATTCATGAAGCTTAAGCCAGTGGCAACATAGCGTTTACTGCACAGTTCCTTAGCAATGGCAAAAGCAGGAAGAAAACCAGCAGAAAAAATGCCAAAGCTAAACAAAAGGATTTGCATAATCCAACCGGCCTCTATGTTAGCATAAATAAATAGCAAACTGGTGATTATGGCTCCGATACTGCCTATATACATTGGTGGTTTTCTTAGACCTATGCGATTTGAAAAAATTCCCCATATCGGACTGGCGATGGCCCAGCCTACAAAAACCAAGGAGATATAATTTGCGGCTGTTGCTTTTGCAATATGCATTTTATACATCAAAAAGGGAACTCCCCATAGGCCACAGAATACAGGTGTAGCCATATACATTAATCCACCATAAATAGCGACCAACCATAACTGCCGATTTTTGACAATAGTTAAAAGACTGGGAAGTAGAGGTTCTTCTTCAATATTATGTTTTAGGGCTACTCGTTTATGAGGAGAATCTTTGGCAATGAGCATGATCAATAAGGCTAAGACGATTCCCACGGAGCCCATAATGATCATGCTTTTGCGCCAACCATAACCATCAATTAGTAAAGCCAAGGGTGTTTCCCCACCAATCGCACCTAGCATTCCTATTGTTACCATCATGCCTGTTAATAATGCAAAACGTTGAGGAGGGAACCAATTAGCGGCCAGCTTCATTGAACCTACGGCAGCGAAGGCAGAGCCAAAGCCGATCATCAGACGAGCGATACAGGCCATAAAAAAGCTATTGGTTAAACCAAAGGCGATTGTACTAACAGCGCAGATCGTTGTTGCAATTGTTAATAGGCGTTGAGGGCCGAAGTAATCCATTAATACACCACCAGGCAATTGCATGGCTGCATAGGAGTAAAAATAAATACCTGATAAAATACCCAGAGTCTGGCTGGTAACTGCAAAATCACGCATCAATTCGGTGCTCATCACACTTGGTGAGACCTGAAGCAAGCACTCATAAAAATAAAATAAACAACCTAATCCCCATACAATCCAGGGCAGAAACGATTGAAGGGAGGAATGATTCGGTGCCACTGAACTGCTGTAATCCATCGACGTCTTTACTCCTGTCTATTGATTGAACCACTCTGCACAATTATTACAACTTCAACGAGTTGTAACCTAGGGCGAAATTAAAAATACTATCACCCTGCCTACTATTTGTCTATTCTGTGTGCAGGTAAAAGATGTCCTGATGTTTTTTAAATGGATTCTTCCCAAGATGAACTCTCTATTTTTCTTCGGAGAACAATAAGTTATGATGTTTTCTGATATTATCTTACTCGATTTTCAAGTTTTTATTGTTTGACTTTTAGAACACCGAATTACTGTGGCTTGACCACGGTATCCATAGTATATTGAAGATCGCTGGATACCGTGATCAGCCACGGTAATTCGGTTTTTTGATTTGGCAAATTTAAAAAATTTTAAGATCAATCTATTCATAAAAGCCTTCCAAAGGATGATCACTATGATCGTAGAAATTCTATCTCGGGTACAATTTGCTTTTAGCATAGGATTCCACATTCTTTTTCCCACACTCAATTTAGGCCTGGCCATGTTTTTGGTCATTATGGAAGCGATGTGGCTTAAATCTCACAACCCAATTTATTTAAGAATTTGTCAATTCTGGACCAAAATTTTTGCACTCACCTTTGGTATGGGGGTGGTCTCAGGAATTGTCTTGGCTTACCAAATAGGCACAAATTTTGGTCCGTTTATCGCTCAGTTTGGTAATGTTCTAGGTGCCTTATTTGCCTATGAAACCCTAACAGCCTTCTTTCTTGAGGCAGGATTCTTAGGTGTTATGCTTTTTGGTTGGAAGAAAGTACCCCCTGGGCTTCATTTTATAGCAACCTTGCTGGTTACTGTTGGAACGACCATTTCTGCCTTCTGGATTTTATCAGCAAATTCTTGGATGCAAACGCCTACGGGTTATGTTCTATTGAATGGGAAATATCTTGTTGCCAATTGGTGGGACGTCGTTTTTAATCCGTCTTTTATTCCACGCATGCTGCATATGATTTTGGCTTCATATACCACAACGTGTTTTGTCGTAGCTGCAGTTTCTAGTTACTTCTTGTTAAAACATAAACATGTTGATGTGGCTACTACCTGCTTATCTTTTGCTATGTGGGCAGCTCTGATTGTAGTCCCTATCCAAATTTATCTGGGAGATACTGTCGGTCTTACTGTTCATCGATACCAGCCATTAAAAACTGCAGCAATGGAAGGTGTGTGGGAAACACAACGCGGCGCTCCTTTTTTAGTTTTCGCCTGGCCATCCCAGCAAGAACAGAAAAATCACTTCACTGTAGCTATACCCAAGTTAGGCAGTTTATTGAATACCCATGAGTTAGATGGGGAACTTCTCGGATTAAAATCTGTAGACAAGATGGATCAACCTTTGGTTGCCCCCGTCTTTTTTAGCTTTCGAATCATGGTAGGGATAGGGCTCTTGATGCTGGCTACTGCGTTAGTGGGCTTGCTCTTAAGGAGGCGAAAGGCCCTTTTTACCTCAAAGCGCTTTCATCAATTCTGTCTTTTTATGGCGCCACTGGGCTTTATTGCTAGCGTCTGTGGCTGGTTAACGGCTGAAATAGGCCGTCAGCCTTGGGTAGTATATAACTTGATGAGAACGAAAGCTGCGGTTTCGGCCATTGGTGTTGAGGAAGTGATCATTTCCATGGTTCTTTTGATTTTGGCGTACGGGATTGTTTTTGGTTTTTATCTTTATTATTTGTTCAAAACCATCCGTCGTGCGCCTCTAGTCACTCATGATGTAGAACATCATATATTCCAATATATGACTGATACTCAGCGGGGGAAAAAATAATGCTTCCTTTTGTCTTTGCGAGTTTATTGGCTTTTATAGTGATTATGTATGTCGTTCTGGATGGCTTTGATTTGGGCGTTGGTATCTTATTTCCTTTTACGGAAAGCGAGCGAGAACGCGATCAAATGATGAACTCAGTTGCTCCGGTCTGGGATGGTAATGAAACTTGGCTCGTCTTTGGTGGAGCGATGTTATATGGGGCTTTTCCAACTGTTTACGGCTTATTACTCCCTATTCTCTATATGCCTATTATGCTTATGCTCATTGCCTTAATCTTTAGGGGTGTTAGTTTTGAGTTTCGCTTTAAAGCGGAGCGAACCAAATATTTATGGAATTGGTCATTTGCAATCAGTTCCCTGGCTGCGACCTTTTTTCAAGGGGTGATATTAGGTGCTTTTGTTCAAGGCTTCCCAATAAATGAAGCATCCATGACTATTAATGAGGCAGATTGGTTAACCCCTTTTAGCTTACTTACAGGCATTGCTCTTATATGCGGCTACGGTTTGCTTGGTGCTACCTGGATGTTCATGAAATGCGAAGGGCGATTACAAAGCAAAATGGCTCATTTAGCGAAAGGTTTGTTAGTGCTGGTCAGTATTTTTTTAGTTTTTGTCAGCATATGGACACCATTGCATAGTGAGGAAGTTTTTCAGCGTTGGTATAGCTTTCCTAATGTATTATTATTATCGCCCTTACCTCTTATTACAGCTTTGGTGATTGTGTTAACTTGGAGAAGTTTTGCAAGCAGCAATGAGGTTAAGCCTTTTCTTTATAGTATTGTAATCTTCTTATGTTCTTATACGGGAATCGCTATTAGTGTCTATCCTTACTTGATTCCTCATCGGGTTGATATCTGGGAGGGGGCGGCTCCAAATTCTACCTTATTATTTATTCTAGTGGGAGTGGTAATTATGTTGCCTCTTTTGCTCGCTTATACGGCTTACACGTATTATGTATTTCGTGGGAAATCACATGAAGGTTATCATTGATGCATAGATCCTAATATATGGTATCCTAGGCGCTGTTATTTATTTAATACTCGATCTCCGAGTTTCTATTGCTTGACTTTAGAACACCGAATTACCATGGCTTGACCACGGTATCCATGGTTTACTGGAGATTGCTGTATACCGTGGTCAAGCCACGGTAATTTGTTTTTTGATTTTTCGGAATTAAAAATTTGTTAATTTAAGTGAGAGAGACAAGAAGCGTATGCATACAGGGGCAGTTTTTTATACCATTTTTTTAATCTTTGCTGGAGCAGCTATATTTTCAACATTGGTGCTCTATACCAAGCAGTCTCTACTCGTTGCATACATTTTATTAGGAGCTGCCTTAGGACCTTGGGGCTTAGGGCTCGTTGCTGATGTTAGTGTTGTCCAACAGGTAGGAGACGTTGGCATCGTATTTCTATTGTTCTTATTAGGCCTTCATTTGCAGCCGCAAAATTTAGTGCATATGTTACGAAAGATAACCTTGATTGCCGTTATCAGCTCAATATGCTTTGCTGTTCTTGCCTATTTAATAGGTCGCTGGTTTGGTTTGGAGAAAACCGAATCGTGGATTCTAGGGGCGGCCATGATGTTTTCAAGTACTATCATTGGCTTAAAACTGCTCCCTACAACGATCTTGCATCATCAACATACAGGTGAAGTGATGATCAGTGTGCTGTTAATGCAAGACGTGATTGCTATTATCGTTCTCATTTTAATTAATGGTGTTCAGGGCGGGGGATTCTCCTGGAATGATTTACTCTTGGTTTGTCTTGCACTGCCAGCGCTTACTTTGTTCGGTTTTGCGGTAGAGCGTTATATTTTGGTGAGATTGTTAGCTCGTTTTGATCGTACCCAAGAGTACGTTTTTTTATTATCAATAGGTTGGTGTTTGGGAATGTCAGTTCTTGCACAGAGATTAGGGTTGACGGAAGATATTGGTGCCTTCATAGCGGGTGTAACACTGGCTTCAAGTCCAATTTCACTTTATATTGCTGAAAGTCTGAAGCCTCTTCGTGACTTTTTTCTGGTAATGTTTTTCTTTGCAATTGGTGCGACGTTTAACTTTGGTTTTGCTGCCCAGGTGGTTATACCTGCTTTTATTCTAGCTGTTTTAATGTTGGTTATTAAGCCAATTCTCTTTAATTTACTTCTGAGTAAAGCCGGTGAAAAGAAACCCGTGGCGAGAGAAGTTGGTGTACGATTAGGGCAAGCAAGTGAGTTCTCTTTGCTAGTAGCCAGTGTCTCCTTAAGTACCAAGCTGATTTCCGAAGTAGCGGCAAATCTGATACAAGCAACAACAATCTTAACCTTTATCGTCTCTTCTTATTGGGTGGTGTTAAAATACCCAACACCAATAGCCTTGTCTGATAAAATGCGTAAGGATTAAAAATGAAATTATTTGTTATTGTCCTTTGTTTGTTGAGCGAGCGTTACCTCATCCATGCTGTATCACACAATAGATTCTATTGGTTCTCATCCTACTTTGCCGCTATTAGCCAAAAATGGGTAGCAGCAGAAACCTCATTTCTTATCCAGGCTTCAGTTCTAGCTCTTGTAGTACTCATTCCGGTGGTGATTGTTTGGCTACTATTGTACATTTTTGGTCATTTGCTGTTTGGTTTTATAGGATTTCTACTTAATCTGGTAATTTTTTATTATTGCTTAGGCCCACAAAATCCTTTTTATCCAGTTCGAAGTGAGGAACAGGAAAATGAAACGATGGTGGGTGATTATTTTGCTAAAGTTAATGGAGAACTTTTTGCAGTTATTTTCTGGTACATTGTTGCTGGGCCCATAGGAATACTTGTTTATCGACTCATTTCGTTATGTAGCGAGCAATCATTAACTGCAAAACTGGCTCAAACAATTACTGATGTTTTGGATTGGATTCCTGCTAGGCTGACACTTTTGTTATATTTGTTGGTTGGAAATTTCCAAAGAGGGATTGGTTTTTTCATGGGAATGTTTTTTGCATCCCCAGAAAAAAATGATGACTTATTAAGTCAGGGTGGTTTATTGGCAGCACGTACGAATGAAACCGAAACAGTAATCTTGCCTTACGCTGAGAACTTGATGGAGCAGGCACTCGTTGTATATTTAGTTTTTTTGGCATTGTTTACCCTTACGTCTTGGCTATAACGAACAACCATAATTGACGAGTGAATGATGATAAAACTTATTTGCATATTGTGTTGTGTCTTCCTTGTTTCGTGTACTTATATGATGAGCGCACAAGAGAAAAACAAAATAGCTTCTTGCCAAAGCTTGTGTGAAGCTAGAGCTCAAGCATGTAAACAAGCTTGTCGCAATAATTGCCGACAATGTTGTGCATCTTCAACGAGAACAACGGTGAAGAACTATAAGCGCTATAAAAATGAAGTCTGTGTAAAAGGGGATTTTCTCACACTTCAGTTGAATTCCTTTCGCGATCCACTACAATGCCGCAAAACAACTTGCGATTGTCGAGCCGATTACCAGGTTTGTATGCAGGCTTGCAGTGGGATGGTTTATAAAAGCTTGCAGCCAGTATGCCCCTGAAGCTTCAGATAGTGAGGAACATTCATGTTATATGAAAATAGTAATGACATAGACCCGATTGAAACACGTGAATGGCTGGATGCCTTACAGGCTGTACTCTCCGCTGATGGAAGCGAACGTGCCACATTTCTTTTACAAGAGCTCATTAAAAAAGCTAATGCCGAGGGAGTGAAACTGACAAGCTCCATTAATACCCCTTATTGTAATACCATTAGAACGCATGAAGAAAAATTAATGCCACCTGATGAGGGAATTGGTAAGCGAATTGCTGCTCTTATTCGATGGAATGCCGTAGCCATGGTTTTGCGTGCAGGTAAATATGCTCCAGAATTGGGTGGACATATCGCTACTTACGCTTCAGCAGCCACCTTATATGAAGTTGGGTTTAATTATTTCTTCAAAGGACCAAAGGGAGAAAATGGTGGGGATTTAATTTATTTCCAAGGACATTCTTCCCCAGGAATCTACGCACGTGCCTTTCTGGAAGGGCGATTGTCTGAGGAACAATTAGATCACTTCAGGCAAGAAGTCGAAGTGAATGGCCTGTCTTCATATCCTCATCCTTGGCTAATGGGAGATTTTTGGCAGTTCCCTACAGTGTCGATGGGTTTGGGGCCCTTACAGGCAATATATCAGGCTCGTTTTCTTAAATACCTTGAAAATCGTGGCCTAATCAAGGCCGAGGGTCGCAAAGTCTGGGCTTTTCTTGGTGATGGAGAGATGGATGAACCTGAATCAGTAGGGGCGTTATCCATTGCTGCGCGTGAAAAGTTAGATAATCTGATTTTTGTAGTCAATTGTAATTTACAACGACTTGATGGCCCCGTTCGTGGTAATGGCAAAATAATTCAAGAATTAGAGGGATTATTTCGTGGGGCAGGGTGGAATGTAATTAAAGTCATCTGGGGCGGGCGTTGGGATCCGCTATTTGCTCGTGATGACAAGGGTATAATGCAAAAGCGCATGGAAGAATGCGTGGATGGTGATTATCAAGCTTATAAAGCCAATGATGGTGCCTATGTTCGCAAGCATTTTTTTGGTCAGTA
The DNA here is from genome assembly GCF_900187355.1 of Legionella lansingensis. Classification (NCBI taxonomy): domain Bacteria; kingdom Pseudomonadati; phylum Pseudomonadota; class Gammaproteobacteria; order Legionellales; family Legionellaceae; genus Legionella; species Legionella lansingensis. The sequence goes on from NZ_LT906451.1 coordinate 1,120,488, forward strand.
TCCTGAGCTTAAAAAAATGGTTGAAAATATGTCAGATGATGAAATCTGGCGTCTGAATCGCGGAGGCCACGATCCACAAAAAGTCTATGCTGCCTATGCCCAAGCAGTTGAACATCGAGGTAACCCTACCGTGATCTTGGCTAAAACCATTAAAGGCTATGGTATGGGGGCTGCTGGGGAGGGTCTAAATATTACCCACCAACAGAAAAAAATGTCCATCGAACAATTGCGAGCGTTTAGAGACCGATTTAGCATTCCAATAAGTGACGATAAGATCACAGAAATCCCCTTTTATCGTCCCGATGCTAGCAGTCCGGAAATTCAATATTTGCATAAACAAAGAGAGGCTTTGGGTGGTTCTTTGCCAATACGTGAGAGTCAATTTAAACCTCTTAAAGTGCCTCAACTGTCTGCCTTTGACACGATTACTCAAAGCACGGGTGAGCGTGAGATCTCTACGACTATGGCTTTTGTTCGTATATTATCTACGCTGCTTAAAGACAAGGAATTGGGTAAAAGAATCGTCCCCATTGTGCCAGATGAATGCCGAACATTCGGGATGGAGGGTTTGTTTCGCCAGATTGGTATCTACTCACCCGTAGGTCAGCTATATACTCCTGTCGATCATGAGCAGGTAATGTATTACCGAGAAGCCAAAGACGGACAAATACTTGAGGAAGGGATTAATGAGGCGGGTGCTTTTTGCTCTTGGATGGCGGCAGGGACATCCTATAGCTCGAATAGACTACCCATGATCCCCTTTTATATTTATTACTCCATGTTTGGTTTCCAGCGAATTGGAGATTTGGCCTGGGCTGCAGGTGATATGCAGGCTCGTGGATTTTTATTAGGCGGAACAGCGGGTAGAACCACACTCGCGGGAGAGGGTCTGCAGCATCAGGATGGACACAGTCATATTCTGGCTTCGACGATCCCTAACTGTGTTTCCTATGATCCAACATTTGCCTACGAATTGGCAGTAATTATCCAGCATGGTTTATATCGAATGTATGAAAAGCAAGATAACGTTTTTTACTACATTACCGTAATGAATGAAAACTACACCCATCCAGATATGCCCAAGGGAGTGGAAGAGGGAATTATCAAAGGAATGTACTTGTTGCAGGAATCTAAAAAACCAAGCAAAAAACATGTGCAGCTAATGGGAAGCGGTACTATCTTGCGTGAAGTTATTGCAGCGGCAAAAATGCTCGATGAAGATTTTGGGGTCAGTTCGGATGTATGGAGTGTAACAAGCTTCAATGAGTTAAGACGTGATGGATTGGCAGTGGAACGCCATAATCGTATGCATCCCAAAGATAAGCCAAAGCAAAGTTATGTCAGTGAGCAGTTAGCCGGTCGAAAAGGGCCAGTCATTGCAGCTACTGATTATATACGTTTATATGCAGATCAAATTCGACCATTTATTTCTGCGCCGTTTATTAGTTTGGGTACTGACGGTTATGGACGCAGTGACACTCGGGAGCGCCTGCGCTATTTCTTTGAAGTTGATGCCAAATTCATTGTTATTGCTGTTCTAGATGCTTTAGCACAACAAGATGTGTTATCAAAGTCAATGGTTGTGGATGCAATGAAACGTTATGGCATTGATAGTAAAAAACCAAACCCAGTGACCCAATGAGTGATTCCTGTTTAATATGCAAACCCCTGCATAAGTCATACACTGTAGGGTTCTGTGCTGAGGATAGATATGGTAGATGAGATTAAAATAAAAGTCCCTGATATTGGTGGCGCAACAAACGTTGATGTGATTGAGATCATGGTAAAGCCAGGGGATGAAATCAGTAAGGACACAGCGCTAATTACCCTGGAATCTGACAAGGCAAGCATGGAAATTCCATCGCCAGAGGCAGGAAAGGTCAAGGGTATCCATGTCAAACTTGGAGATAAGGTATCAGAAGGTGATGTCATTTTAACTTTGGTGGGAGAGCCGTCGCAACCTGAGCAATCTCTTGAAACCAAGTCTCCTCCTGCAGAGAAAGCCGAGATAAAGCAAGCACCTCCGGTCTTTGAAGCGGAGAAAGTACCTGCGCCAGGTAGACAAACCATAGAGGTTCGTGTGCCAGATATCGGTGGGGCAACGGATGTTGACGTTATTGACATTATGGTAAGTACAGGGCAAACCATTGTGAAGGAGCAATCCCTTATTACCCTTGAAGGGGATAAGGCGACTATGGATATTCCTTCACCTGCTAGTGGCGTTATTGAAGATATTGCTGTCAAAGTGGGCGATAAAGTTTCTCAAGACACACTCATTTTAATGCTTAAAACAGAACAAGATATTGCAGAAGCTCCATCTATGCCCTCTGCAGCAACCGAAGTGATGCCTAAGGAAATTGAAAAAGAAAACGTGCAGCAACCTGTAACCCAGCCTTCGACGGTTCCACCAACGGCAGAAGGGAGGGGGATAAATATTCCTGCGGGTCCAGCAGTACGTCGAATGGCACGAGAGTTTGGTATTAACTTAGCTGAAGTCCAAGGTAGTGGGCGAAAATCAAGAATTACTAAAGAAGATCTTCAACATTATGTCAAAACAAGATTAAGCGAAAAGCCAGCTGCAGGATTCTCACTACCATCAACTCCTACGATTGACTTCAGCAAATTTGGTGAAATTGAAACGAAGCCATTAAATAAAATCAAACGTATAACAGGGATCAATGTTCATCGTTCATGGATTACCGTTCCTCATGTGACTCAGTTTGATGAAGCGGATATCACTGAACTAGAAGCATTTAGAAAGTCAGAAACAGAAAACGCCAAACAATCAGGTTACAAGCTAACAATTCTTGCTTTTGTCACCAAAGTAGTCAGTAAAGCATTGGCAGTATATCCTCAATTCAATGCTTCTCTTGATGCAACCGGTGAGAATTTAATCTACAAACATTATTATCATATTGGCATCGCTGTGGATACGCCAAATGGTTTGGTGGTTCCTGTTATTCGCGATGTTAATCGGTTGTCAGTAAGCGACATTGCTTTGGAGATGGGACGATTAAGCGCTAAAGCTCGTGAAAAAGGGTTAACGCCTGCAGATATGAGCGGGGGCTGTTTTACTATTTCAAGCTTGGGCGGTCTGGGAGGAACGGCATTTACCCCAATCGTAAATAGTCCTGAGGTTGCGATTCTAGGTCTTTCACGATCGAGCATGAAGCCTGTGTATGAGAAAGAGGAATTTAAACCGCGACTGATGTTACCCTTATCCCTTTCTTATGATCATCGAGTGATTGATGGCGCTGAGGCTGCACGATTTACGCGATTCATTGCTGAGTCACTTGCAGATATTCGGCGGATTTTGCTCTGAGAAATTAACAATTAAAGTAGTTTGATAATTAAAGAGGCGTGAGATGGCTGGAATTAAAACAGAAGTAATCGTGTTAGGTAGTGGTCCTGGTGGTTATACAGCGGCATTTCGTGCTGCCGATTTAGGTAAGAAAGTTGTTCTTGTTGAGCGCTTCGATTCTTTAGGGGGTGTTTGTTTAAACGTCGGTTGTATCCCTTCGAAAGCCTTGCTTCATATTGCCAAAGTAATCGATGAGGCTCATGAAATGGCAGAACAAGGTGTTACTTTTGGTAAGCCAAAGTTGGACAATAAAAAGTTGGTTGCTTGGAAGAATTCTGTGGTTGGTAAGCTTACTGGTGGGTTAAAGGTGCTCACTAAGCAACGTAAAGTTGAGGTAGTTACTGGGATTGCGAAATTCTCTGGTGCACATCAGGTGATTGTTGAAGGAAAAGATGGCAAAACAACCGTCGATTTTGAAAATGCTATCATTGCTGTTGGTAGTGAGTCGATAAAGCTCCCCTTCATTCCTGAAGATCCTCGTATTTTTAGCTCAACGGGGGCATTGGAGCTTGCTGATATTAAAGGAAATTTATTAGTCATTGGTGGTGGTATTATTGGTCTTGAAATGGCAACGGTTTATTCAGCTATGGGTGTTGATGTGACAGTGGTTGAATTCATGGATCAATTAATGCCTGGCGCCGATGCTGATCTGGTCAATGTCTTACAAAAGAGAATGACTAAAAAAGGAACCAAGATTTTATTGAAGACTAAGGTTACTTCTGTAGAAGCTAAAAAAGATGGCATTTATGTGTCTATGGAAGGCCAACATGCCACCGACAAGCCACTATGTTTTCAACAGGTATTGGTATCTGTAGGAAGAAAGCCCAATGGTGGCACTATCGATGCGCATAAAGCTGGTGTCAATGTCGATGAGCGGGGCTTCATTAAGGTTGATAATCAGCTACGCACGAATGTAACACATATTTTCGCGATCGGTGATGTGATTGGTCAACCCATGTTAGCGCACAAAGCTATCCCAGAAGGACGAGTGGCAGCAGAGGTCATAGCTGGTATGAAGCATTACTTTGATCCCAAATGTATTGCTAATGTGGCTTATACGGATCCTGAGGTGGCATGGACCGGGCTTACTGAGAAAGAGGCCAAGGAGAAAGGTATTGCCTATGAAAAAGGCACGGTCCCTTGGGTTGCGAGTGGACGGGCTCTAAGCATGGGACGTGAAGAAGGAATGACCAAATTGCTCTTCTGCCCTGAGACCAATCGTATTCTTGGTGCTGGGGTTGTGGGTATCAATGCCGGCGATTTAATTGCTGAAACTTCATTGGCAATTGAAATGGGTTGTGATGTGGAGGATATCGCCTTGACAATTCATCCTCATCCTACATTATCTGAGTCAATAGCGTTAGCGGCTGAGGTTTTTGAAGGCACAATTACTGATTTGTATTTACCGAAGAAAAAGAAAGAATAATCGACTAATGCTCTAACGCTAATACTCGCTCTTCAGGTTAATATAACAAACGAATGTGTCGAATTACCGTGGTCAAGCCACGGTAATTCGGTGAGCTATAAAGTCAAGCAATAAAAACTTGAATGTCGAGTAATACATCAAAGGTCCTCATGGTTTTGCAACATAAGGGCTTTTAAAGAACAGAAACAGATTTTTTCTCAACTTCACTCTCTTTTTTCCTAGAAACGACCATACTATCTTTGTGGTATATTTTTAAATAGTGATTAAGGCAGATACAACATGACATTTAAGATACGCCCAATGCAACAAAGCGATATAGACAGGGTGTATACGATTGAAAAGTCTTCGCACCTTGCTCCTTGGAGTCGTGATATATTGAGTGATTGTGTATTAGTTGGTTATGATTGCCGCGTTTTGGAAACAATCACTAAATCCGCTAAACAAATAGTCGGTTATATCATTTGTCGTAAAAGCCTCAATATCTGTCATATTCTTAATTTGTGTGTTGATATTTCAGCTCAAAGAAAAGGTTATGGCCAGAAATTATTACAGGCAGTATTGAATTCACTTGCTGGTTCTCAATTTGATACTGTCATTTTAGAAGTTCGACCAAGCAATAAAGCGGCATTGAGATTGTATGAAAAATTTGGCTTTCAAAAAGATACCGTAAAAGAAGCCTATTATAAAGATGAGCATGGCGAAGAGGATGCTATTCTTTTGAAAAGGGTCATTAGTAAGCAAAAATTACTCAAAAATAAAGCCGAATAGTTTGAAACCTATTCGGCAATCTTTTCATTAAACGACTACATTAAATTCTGAAATCAACTCAGAAATACTCTTGACTTGTGTCCATGATTGTTCTCTTTGACCAAAGAATCTGTAAAGGCCGTATTCCTCTTTTGCTTGTTTCTCTTCTTTAATCAACTTACTTGCTACCTTATCATCGATAAAAGTAAGCTCAAAGTTCTTTAGAACAAATTCAGCTTGCTCCATGTCAGTGATTTTAATCACTGGAGATCTCGGAAAACCGAAGCAAGGTTCTAAATATCTTCCTTCCATTTCTTCTAATCTTTCTAGAAGTTGATTAGCTGCTGTAAAGTCAATTAAAGTTTCTTTTGTAACTTTTTGGATCATTTTAAACTCTGCACCATTCAGGGCTGGGATTTGAATAGTGAAACGAGTTTGTTTATAGTTTGGATTCACATAGGCTGGTCCATAATATAGTCCTAATTTGGATGCTACCTTTCTAATCATGAATACGTCGTGTTTCTCAATGACACTTTTTTTGCCATTAGGAACAACACCACTTACTTCACACTCCTTAGCCACATCCCAATCCTTTTCTTGATCTTTGGCAACTGTTACCTCGCGTTGACCTTTTAATTTTTCTACTGATTCTGTGACATCGATGGAAATTTTAGGCACGTTGCTTACAACAACCATGCCTCCAATGCCGGCAAAGTTTGCTGCTATGTTGTCGTACTTAGTCGTTGAAATGAACTTATAGTTTCCGTTGAAAACAGTGGAATAATCTTCGATGCTATTCTTATCTCCTCTGGGGGTATATAAGTTTAAAAATTCTAAATTTTTAAGGCTTCGTATACCGCGAAAAACGACTGACATTGGATGAAACGCTGCGTCATTATTTCCGGTTATCTCTGAATGATGTTGGAGGCGGCCCTGAAGCACGCCTGACATGTCAGGTGTGCTTGAGATGATTGGCGCATTTGATGTGCTTGAAAACAATCGATGTGAGCAAGTATAACCAAAATCATTAGAACTAGAATGTCCTAATAATAGTGATGACCCTTCATTGAGTAAGATTTTTGATTTATCACTTGCCAATATTGTTTGCATATTGGATCTATTACGCATAGCTAGTTACCTCTAATTTGGTTGTCAATATTGTTTTAATTTTGAGCACAAATATATCCGCATGAACATTAAGAAAACCTTAAAAGGCGTATTGAAAGATCATATAGTCTGTATAAAAATTTATGATTAAGAGGAAGAATAACGAGATAAGCTATTGAATTATAAAAAGTTATAGTTTCTGCTAAAGGAAAGAAAAGGGGAGCGAAAGTAATTTATTTTGTAAAATATCTTATTTGCTGAAAGAAATTTATGGTGCTCATTGAAGAATGAGCTCACTGCAATCTTTGTAAAAACTCTTGTAGATGTTTTTTTCCAGATTCATTTTGCAAATAAGTACGCAAATTCTGCATGGCTTGAGCATATTCATCCTGAATTAATGCTCCACGCATTAATTCAAAGCGTAGGTAAACACAGTAGGTATTTAAAACATCTGTTTCACAATAATCTCGAATATTCTTCAAATTCCCAAGACGGTATTGTTCCCATACTTTTGCACCGCTCATACCCATCTTTCCAGGAAAACCTAGCATTGAGGCAATTTCATCAAGAGGTGCATAGGCTTTGCTTTGATAAGCAGCCAATATATCCATAAGATCGAGATGACGATAATGAAAACGATTTAAATAATTGTTCCAGCGAAAATGCTGCTGGTTCTCTCCATTTTCCCAATAAATAGGAGCAGAAATACCATGCAGAAGGGAACGATAGTGAAGCACTGGTAAGTCAAAACCACAGCCATTCCAACTCACTAAGGTGGGGGTATATTTTTCGATACCCGAAAAGAAACGATGAATTAAATCTTTTTCATCAGATGCTTCATCGCCCAATGACCAAACTTTAAGCTGAGAACCTTGGCTCAATACCAGGGAAATTGCAACAATTTTTTGTAGATAATGAGGAAGAAAATCGCTCCCAGATTTCATTCGTCGTAGGGCAAAGAGAGCGAGGGCAGTGTCTTCATCGGATAAGTTTTGCAAGTCATATAATTTTCTCCCCGTCTCAACGTCGGGGATGGTTTCTATATCGAATACTAAAGTGCTCATTAATCTACCAAAGGAGTTATCATTCTTGAATATTTTTCTCGAATATTTCTGTCTCTTCTACACACAAGTTCGATGAGAACCCGTCATGACGTGATTCTTGTATAAGATACAGCGCTGCGCTCAGGACGGTCAAGCTATGGTAATTCGGGTTTTAAATTTATCAAATTAAAAAACTTGGCGATCGAGTTTCAATTTACCCGTATTTTTGTTACTAATACGCTCATCAATAATAGTAGTAATAATAATAAAAATGAAATTAAGATTATTAGGTTTGGCCATCTGTACTCTATTACTTGTCTCTTGTGCCTCTCGTCCTCCACGTGATGTGAACAATATTTGTAGTGTGTTCCATCAATATCCTAAATGGTATCGTGCTGCCGCAGACGTTGAACGTCGTTGGAAGGTGCCTGTGGCTGTACAGATGGCAATTATTCATCAAGAATCAAAGTTTAATGGTAGGGCAAAACCACCGCGTAGAAAATTATTGTGGGTTATTCCCTGGAAGAGACCCTCTACAGCTTATGGCTACACCCAAGCGCTTCGTTCCACGTGGGCTGTTTATAAAAATGCCTCCAATGGCGGTAGTATGTGGGCTTCACGCGGTGCGTTTTCTGATGCGGTTGATTTTGTTGGCTGGTATGCGAATGAAGCGAATAAACGTGCGGGTATTCCACGTAACGATGCCTATCAGCTATATTTAGCCTACCATGAGGGAATCGGTGGTTATCAACGCCGCACTTACTTAAGAAAACCGTGGTTGATTCAGGTTGCGCGCAAAGTTAAGACGCGTTCACAAATCTTCCAGGCCCAATTAAATCAATGTCGAGGTAGTTTGCCCAGACGATCGTGGCTTAGACACTAGTATCTTGTCATATACATTGGGCTAACTAATGACATCCGCTTCCCAAAACGGTAGGATAGTGAGCAAATTTAAGTAGGAGTTTTTAATGCGTTTAATGCTTTTGGGTGGGCCAGGTGCAGGTAAAGGAACTCAGGCGCTGAAATTAATTCAACATTTTAACATTCCCCAAATCTCCACTGGGGACATGTTGCGTGCTGCAGTTGCTGCTGGAACCGAATTGGGTAAAAGCGCAAAAAAAATAATGGATGAAGGAAAACTGGTTTCAGATGATATTATCATTGGCTTGGTGAAAGAACGTATACAACAACCGGATTGTAGCAATGGTTTTCTATTTGATGGTTTCCCTCGAACTATCCCACAAGCGGATGCATTAAAGAACGCGCACATCAAGATTGATCATGTTATTGAAATGGTAGTTCCTGATGAGGAAATCATTAATCGCATCAGTGGTCGGCTTGTCCATTTGCCCTCAGGGCGAGTATATCATTTGCAGTCGCGCCCCCCGAAGAAAGACTTCATTGATGATATTACAGGTGAACCTTTAACCCAACGCGATGATGATAAGGAAGAGACAATTAAAAAGCGGTTGGCGGTTTATCATCAGCAAACAGAGCCTCTAATTCATTATTATCAGCAGTGGGCACAAACGAAGAGTCCCGATGCACCTGAATTTCATCGGGTTACTGGAGTTGGCTCAGTTGATGATATTTTTTCGCAAATCTTAGCTTGTATCCATCATAAAGGAACATAAAGGAAGCCCATGCCAGTTAACAATTTAAAAACAGAACAATTTGAAGAATTAATTGAAAATAATAAACTGGTATTTATCGATTTTTGGGCGGAATGGTGCGCCCCCTGTAAGCAATTTGCAAAGATCTATGAAAAAATAGCCAAGGAAAACCCGCTCATTCAATTTACCAAAGTGAATATTGAAGAAGAGTCAGAATTAGCAGAAACGTTTCAAATACGCTCAATTCCTCATCTTATAATTTTTAAAGAAGGAATAGTTATTTATTCTGAAGCAGGCAGTATGCCGGAATCTGTTCTAAACGATCTCGTAAAGCAAGCTCTTAATGCCGATGTTAGTGACATTCGTGCAAAAATTGATAAGGGTGAACTTTAGAGCTTGTTAATTAATTCTACTAAAAATGAACACTAGCCGTCATTTGCTGCGCTTCGCTGCTCATTTACTCTCGTGTAAACTGCGCTGCGATGCTCGCAAATAACGTCTATTGTTCTATTTTTAGCGAATTAATTAACAAGCTCTTAGAGGACAGGTAATCGGTAAGAATCTCAATATTTTCTGAACCAAAATTTAAGCCTTTTTTCGTCCGTCGCCATAGAATATCCTCACAATTTTGCGCCCATTCTTCACGACAGAGGTAATCTACTTCTATTTGGTATAATCCATTGCTGAAATCCTGGCCTAGATGAGACATTTGGCTGCAATCAGCTAACAGCAATTCAGTACGTGTTCCATAACTTGCAAGATAATGCTCTTTAATCTCATTTGTGAGCCAGTGGTATTTTTCTCTTGCGTAGATCAAATAATCTTTATAAGACATGCCATTAAGCTCTGAGCCTGGCAATACAATGTCATTACTCTGCGATTCTTTGAGGTAAGGGAAAACGGTTTTTAACTCATCGACAACTTCCGAAGCAAGTTGGCGATAAGTAGTAATTTTTCCCCCATAAATGGTTACCGATGGTGCTGGTGATGCATTGTAAGAATAAGAGTAATCTCGGCTTAAGGTTTTGAGTTCTCCATCTGCTGCGATCAATGGTCTTACACCACTCCAAGTATAAATAATATCCTCTTTTTGGATCTCGCATCTAAGGTAACTGTTCACCAAGTTACGTAGATAGTCAACTTCTTCCGCTGAGATATGAACCTCGTCCAAGGAGCCATTAAAGGCTACATCGGTTGTTCCTATCATGGTATAACCTTGGTAAGGCACAATGAATACAATCCTTTGATCCTTATGTTGCAGCAGATATGCATGCTTCCCCTCGTACAGTTTATGCACAACCAGATGGCTTCCCTTCACCAGAGACATTTTGAATTTATCAGGAATATTTAATAGCCGATTCATGGGTTCTACCCAGGGGCCTGAGGCATTAATAACTGCTTTTGCCTTGACGCAACCTTTTCGACCTTCTTGATTTGTAATATCCAAATGCCAGATCCCATTCACAACGTTAGCTGTTGTGATCTTGGTATAATTGCAAATAATTGCACCATGATCCTTTGCCTGAAGCGCATTTGTAATTGTTAATCTGGAATCATCAGTCGTACAATCATAAAAGAGAAATCCTTTTCTCAATTGTTCTTGCAGAGGAGAAAAATAGGTTGAGCTTTTTTTTCGCAAGATGAATTTACTTCGCGGTAATTTATTTTTGCGGCTCAAATTATCGTAGAGGAACAATCCTGTTCGTAATAACCAAGCTGGGCGCATGTTTTCCTGGTAGGGTAGCACGAAAGGTATAGGGTGCACGAGATGGGGAGCCAACCGTAACAAATTCTGACGCTCATCCAACGCTTTTTTGACCAACCGAAAATCGTAGTGTTCAAGATAGCGTAATCCACCATGAATTAATTTACTGCTACTGGATGAGGTTTTAGAAGCAAGGTCATCTTTTTCCAAAAGGATGACTGACAAACCACGCAGCGCAGCATCGGCAGCTGTACCACAGCCATTGATGCCTCCGCCTATCACGGCCACGTCAAAAACCTGTTCCATTCATGATCTCCGAAAACATGTAAAACCATGCAAATTTGTTGTAAATTCAGTTGATTCTAGGACTGATTGAGCTAGGGGACGTTCTCTAAGTTTAGTTAGTTTTAAGAGAAGTTATCCTAGATAAGGATCTAATTATCATTATTAGGAAATTAAAGCAATGAACTATCTTCTTGCCATTGATCAGGGAACAAGCAGCACCAGGGCAATGATTTACAGCCCTACAGGTCAACTAATAACCTCTAGTCAATATTCTCTGACGCAACTCTATCCTCAGCCTGGTTGGGTAGAACATGATCCTGAGGAAATTTGGAAGAAAACCCTACAGGCTATAAAAGATGTGGTAACAAACGTTGGAGCAGAAAAAGTCCTTGCTTGTGGGATCACGAACCAACGTGAGACCACCGTTGTTTGGGATAAACAGTCGGGAAAATGCTTAGCGCATGCCATCGTTTGGCAAGACAGGCGCACAGAAGCATTTTGTCAATCCCTTTCCGATTTAAGCAATTTATTGCAACAAAAAGCAGGCTTATTGCCAGATCCTTACTTTTCAGCTAGCAAATTGCATTGGCTCTTAGAAAATATCCCAGAAGCGCGTACTTTGGCTACCAAAAATCAACTCGCATTTGGTACGATAGATAGCTTCCTAATCTGGCGTCTTACCAATGGGCGATCCCATTTAACTGACGTGACGAATGCCTCAAGAACCTTGTTGTTTAATATTCATAACCGTCAGTGGGATGAAGAATTATTAGCGTTGTTTCAGATCCCCATGTCGGTTTTACCAGAGGTTTGCCCTAGTGACGCTCAGTTTGGAGTAATCGATAAAGAGCATTTAGGAGCACCTATTCCTATCACCGGAGTGGCAGGTGACCAGCAAGCCGCTTTGATTGGGCAACGTTGTTTTGCCAATGGGATGATAAAAGCTACCTTTGGGACTGGCGGGTTTTTGTTGATGAATACTGGTTCGAAACCAGTAAGGTCAGAACATCGTTTGTTAACCACAATAGCTTATCAAATCAAAGGAGATCTGGCTTATGGATTAGAAGGCAGTCTCTATCATGCGGGTACTACTGTAAAATGGTTGCGTGATGAAATGAAGTTGATTGAAACTGCAGCAGAAACTGAAGCTCTCGCGAAAAGTTTGGACAGCAATGAGGGAGTGTATTTACTGCCGACATTTACAGGTTTGGGTGCTCCTCATTGGCTTTCAACGTCAGGTGCGACCATCATAGGGTTAATTAGAACAAGCAACAGAGCACATTTCGCCCGAGCTGCACTTGAAAGTGTTGGTTACTTAACTAGAGATGTTCTCTCCTGCATGCGGGATGATAGCGGGCTTAAGTTAGGTTTATTGCGTGTGGATGGGGGTATGGCAGTCAATCAATGGTTTTTGCAATTCTTGGCTTCGCAATGTGGGTTAACAGTGCAGCGGCCTCAAGATATTGAAACCACTGCACAGGGAGCAGCGATGCTTGCAGCATTGGGTTGTGGTTTAGTGAGTTCTATGGATGCTCTAGAAGAGAGCTGGATTTGTGAGAAAGAGTTTTATGCGAGCACAGAAACTGAGACGGTAGAGGCTGATTATCAAGGATGGAAAGCAGCTTTAGAGATGATAAAAGGTAAGGTGATTTAGCCAATTAAGTGTAGTTGTGTAGCCTGGCTGCTTGCAGCCAGGGATCGCTGACGATGAATTCCCGGTTGCAAGCAACTGGGCTACCTAACTCTCATAATTGGAATACGATAAAAGCTAAGCGCATTTAAATACAGAATTTTTTCAGCCTGCTGAATGTCAAAGCTATCTAGAATCAAACTAACATCTTCATCCTTGAAAGGACGTGGTGCTCGCGTTGAGGGCAAATCGGTGCCAAACATTAAAGCATCTGGATTAGCGTGGTTAATATCTTTTATTGCCTGTGAAACATCAAAATCAACCCTGCCAAACCCTGTTGCTTTGACCTTAACTCCATGCTCAACCAATTGCAGCAATGTTGTAAAGCCTTCTTTTGTTAAACCTAAATGATCAATGCTTACGGCAGGTAATTCCAGGATAAGGTTTGTAAGTTCCGGTAAATCCTGCGCATTGATGTATAACTCAACATGCCAACCCGCAATCTCATATACTCTGTGCGCAAAGGATGACAGTTTGGTAATGTCTACACCTGTGCGCTTGACATTGAAGCGCAGAGCCCGAACGCCGGCCTCATTTAAGCTTAAAATGTCCTCATCTGAAGTAGAGAAGGGTAGCTGAGTAACCCCGACAAATGTAGGCCCTAACTCTTTTAAGCTGGTTAAAAGATAGCTTTGATCAAACGCTTGGAAGGAGCCTGAAACAATTGCTCCTCCTAATAGATTGAATTTTTTTAGGCGAGCGAAATACTGACTAGCTGTAAACCATGAAGGCAAAAAATTATCATTGGGGATTAAAGGGAAGCGAGGATCAATGATATGAAAATGGCTGTCGAAAAAGCAAATCTTTTGCATTTATCACTCCATAGTCGTTCGGGCTGAGGAGGCATTTATGCCGTCTCGAAGCCTGTCCTGAGGCTCTCGAAGGGCCTTTCCGCAAGACCAGCATGGCTTCGAGACAGCGCTAAAGCGCTTCCTCAGCCCGAACGGCAAAAAAAGCAAAAAATTCTTTGCACTATCTTTTTATTGTTGAAGCTGCTCTTTATTTATTGTACATCCCGTTGCTTTTCGCCTGTGTAGAGTTGGCGAGGGCGGCCAATTTTTGACTTATTGGAGACCATTTCCATCCAATGAGACATCCATCCAACCGTTCTGGCTAGAGCAAAGATAACCGTATACATGTTAGTGGGAATACCAATTGCACTTAAAGTGATACCAGAATAAAAGTCAACGTTAGGGTAGAGTTTTTTCTCTACGAAATACTCATCTTCTAGTGCAATACGCTCAAGTTCCAGTGCTAACTTGAATAAGGGAGCCTCATGTGCACCAACAGCATTGAGCACTTCGTAACAGGTTTTGCGCATCACTTTCGCACGGGGATCATAGCTTTTATAGACACGATGTCCAAAGCCCATCAAGCGGAAAGGATCATCTTTGTCTTTTGCGCGTTGGATATAATGATTGATGTGCTTGACATCACCAATTTCCTTTAACATATTGAGGCAAGCTTCATTTGCACCGCCATGAGCAGGACCCCAAAGAGCGCCGATTCCAGCCGAGATGCAAGCATAGGGATTGGCTCCTGTCGATCCAGCAAGGCGTACAGTGGATGTGGATGCATTCTGTTCATGATCGGCATGAAGCGTAAAAATGGTATCCATGGCATTGACTATAACAGGATTGGGTTCAACGTCTTCGGAGGGTACCCCAAACATCATGTGTAAGAAATTTTCCGCATAAGACATTCTATTTTGTGGGTACATGTAGGGTTGGCCTACAGAATATTTGTAACTCATTGCAGCCAAGGTAGGCATTTTGGCAATTAAACGAATGGCTGAAATATAGCGATCGTTCTGGTTATTTAAGTCTATAGAATCATGATAAAACGCTGATAACGCACCTACAATTCCCACCATAATTGCCATCGGATGTGCATCACGACGGAACCCATTTAAAAAATTGTACATTTGCTGATGGACCATGGTGTGGTTATTAATCAAGCTAATAAAATCCTTTTTTTCCTTCTCATTAGGTAGTTCCCCATTGAGGAGGAGGTAACTAACATCAAGAAAATCTTTTTTCTCAGCTAATTGCTCAATAGGATAACCTCGATAAAGCAATATGCCGTTATCACCATCGATATAAGTAATTTTGGACTCGCAAGAAGCTGTCGCAACAAAGCCAGGATCGAAAGTAAAATAGCCTTGTGCAGCTAGCTTATTGATGTCAATAACATCGTTACCAAGAGTTGGGCTATATATTGGAAGCTCAATCGGATCATGGCCGTCAATATTAAGTTGTGCAACTTTTGTGGTCATCGCGTCTCCTAAGTTTATGGCTTCTCATAGCCTACTCACTTGCTTCAGTGCGCAGAACTATATAAAAATGCCCCTTTACAGTCAATTTGTCTAATGGCAAATTGATTTTTTACTCGATCGTTAAGTATTAGTATATGGTTAAGTATGGAACAATAGAGTATTTTTGGATAGGGAAGAATAATGATAAGACCAGCGGAGTTGCCATTTAATAAGCGTGGGGCGGTTTACCATTTAGATTTACATACAGAAGAGTTAGCCGATCTGGTGATTACTGTTGGTGACCCTGGGCGTGTACAACAGGTGAGTCAGTATTTTGATAAAATTGAATTCCAAAGAACCCATCGCGAATTTGTCACACACACGGGTTACATCGGTCATCATAGGCTTAGTGTGGTTTCAACTGGCATTGGTATGCCCAATATTGACATCGTACTTACGGAACTGGACGCTCTTGCCAATATTGATTTGGAAACTCGCACAGTTAGAGAAAAAACGCGACAACTAACGATTTTTCGCTTGGGAACTACAGGAGGAATTAAGCCTGATTGTCGTCCTGGAGATGTGATTATCAGTCAGTATGCAATTGGATTCGATACACTTCTTCATTATTATCAACAACAATTATCGCCAGAATTATGTGAGCTAAACGCAGCTCTAGAGAATCATATGCAAGAGGAAGCGGGTTCTTTCTTTGTCAGTGAGGCAGATAAAGAATTGGCTATAGGATTTAAACCCTTGGGTTCTTTGGGAATAACAGCCACTTGTGGAGGTTTTTATGGGCCACAAGGAAGACGATTGCGATTGCCTTTGCGGTATCCGAATTTTTTAAGCAAACTCAATGAATTTCATTTCTCAGGACTAGGGATAACCAACCTCG
Source organism: Legionella lansingensis (assembly GCF_900187355.1). Classification (NCBI taxonomy): domain Bacteria; kingdom Pseudomonadati; phylum Pseudomonadota; class Gammaproteobacteria; order Legionellales; family Legionellaceae; genus Legionella; species Legionella lansingensis. Next base: position 1,136,617 of record NZ_LT906451.1, read on the forward strand.
AGATGGAAACAGCTGCTATACTCGGACTTGGTGGTTTATTAGGTCATCGCTGTTTATCCATTAGTGTGGTTTTAGCAAACCGACTAACGGGTGAATTTTTAAGCAATATAAGAATAAGCATTGATAAACTCATCATTAGCTTTCTGGAGCGCATACCTTTGGTTTTTAGGTAAGAGGCACGTCATGACAAAGTCCACTGTCAATTAGATTGCTCTGTGTGGTATCATTTCACACTATTTATTTGCAAACAATTGCATAAGGAAACATCCTCGTTATGGTTTATTTAGCCAAAGAAATTATACCAGTTAATATTGAAGATGAATTAAAACAGTCCTATTTGGACTACGCTATGAGCGTCATTGTGGGACGGGCATTGCCAGATGTCCGTGATGGTTTAAAGCCCGTGCATCGGCGGGTACTTTTTGCCATGAGCGAATTGGGTAATGATTGGAATAAACCCTATAAAAAATCTGCCCGTGTAGTGGGGGATGTCATTGGTAAATACCACCCTCATGGGGATACCGCTGTTTACGATACCATTGTGCGTATGGCTCAGCCATTTTCAATGCGCTATATGCTCATTGATGGCCAAGGGAACTTTGGATCAGTCGATGGTGATTTCGCCGCAGCTATGCGTTATACCGAAGTCAGAATGTCGAAAGTGGCTCATGCTTTACTCGCTGATTTGGAAAAAGAAACAGTTGATTTTAGTCCTAACTACGACGAAACCGAGTTTGCTCCCGTTGTGTTACCGGCAAGGATCCCTAATCTTCTGGTTAATGGTTCCTCAGGTATCGCCGTTGGTATGGCAACGAATATCCCGCCGCACAATTTAAATGAAGTTATTGATGCTTGCATAGCCTTGGTGGAAAACCCGGATTTAAGTCTAGAAGATATAATGGCGGCTCATATTCCAGGGCCTGATTTTCCCACGGCCGCCATCATCAATGGGAAGGCAGGTATTATAGAAGCCTATCGTACTGGCCGAGGTCGAATATATGTTCGTGCACGTACAGAAATAGAGACGGATGAACAAACCGGTCGTCAATCCATCATCATTAGTGAGTTGCCTTACCAGGTTAATAAGGCACGCTTGGTGGAAAAAATCGCTGAGCTTGTGCGTGAAAAGCGCCTAGAGGGGATTTCTGGTCTTCGAGATGAGTCTGACAAGCAGGGGATGCGAGTTGTTATTGAACTCAAGCGTGGTGAAGTTGCGGAAGTCATCTTAAACAACCTTTATGCTCATACCCAAATGCAGAATGTATTTGGTATTAACATGGTCGCTTTGGTCGATGGTCAACCTCGCACCTTGAATTTAAAAGAAATACTTGAGTGTTTTATTAAACACAGAAGAGAAGTTGTTACTCGCCGTACGATATTTGAACTCAAGAAAGCTAGAAACCGTGCACATATTTTGGAAGGTTTGGGAATTGCCTTAGCGAACATTGATGAAATGATCGACCTAATTAAGCAGTCTGCCACTCCGCAGGATGCTAAAGGCGCTTTGTTAGCGCGGACATGGGAGCCTGGCTTAGTTAAAGCAATGTTGCAAAATGCCAGTAGCGATGCTTGTCGACCAGATGATCTGGGAAGCGACTTTGGCCTGATCGATAGCGGTTACCGTTTATCGCCGGATCAAGCTCAGGCTATCCTTGAGTTAAGATTGCATCGCTTGACCGCATTGGAACAGGACAAAATAATTAACGAATTTGAAGAACTTTTGGGAGTTATTAAAGAGTTATTGGATATTTTGGCTTCTCCCGAGCGTCTTATGCAAGTAATTCGAGAAGAATTGTTAGAAGTTAAAACCCAATTTGGTGATAAACGGCGAACTGAAATCATTGCATCACAAGAAGATTTAACCATTGAAGATCTGATTACAGAAGAAAGTGTTGTTGTTACGCTCTCTCATCAAGGTTATGTGAAATATCAACCTATTTCTGCCTACCAGGCACAACGTCGGGGTGGCAAGGGGAAATCAGCGACCAATGTCAAAGATGAGGATTTTATAGAGCGTCTGATTATTGCCAATACGCATGATACGTTATTATGTTTTTCTGACTACGGGAAATTATATTGGCTTAAAGCTTACCAGTTACCGCTTGCAAGCAGGATTTCTCGTGGTAAACCTATTGTGAACATTCTTCCCCTTGCAGACGATGAGTCCATCAATGCCATGCTTCCTGTGCGTGAATACACAGAAGGGTATTTTGTCTTTATGGCAACAAAAGCCGGTACTGTAAAGAAAGTTCCTTTAGAGGCCTTTAGTCGCCCACGTTCATCAGGAATAATTGCCATCGACTTAAACGAGGACGATCGCCTAGTGGGTGTTGATATTACTGACGGTAGCAAAGATATTATGTTGTTTACTGATGCAGGAAAAGTGATTCGCTTTGATGAGAATCTGGTTCGTCCGATGGGTAGAACGGCTCGGGGGGTTCGTGGTATCCGCTTAAAGCCAAAACAATCGGTCATTTCACTGGTTGTTGCTAAACCGCATGGTACCATTTTAACCGCTACTGAAAATGGTTACGGTAAACGCACTGATGTAGAAGAATACCGTGTTTCGGGACGTGGAGGACAAGGGGTAATTTCTATTCAAGTCAATGAACGTAATGGTAAAGTTGTCCGTGCTTTGCAGGTTGAAGACGGTGATGAAGCAATGCTCATTACTGACAAAGGCACGCTTGTACGGTTTAAAGTCTCTGAACTATCTATCATTGGTCGTAATACCCAAGGGGTTCGACTTATCAATGTAAGTTCAGGTGAACTTGTAGTAGGAATGCAACGAATTGAGGATATCGGTGAAGAAGAGGACTCAGAAGAATCTGGGGATATAGAAGAAATAAGCGATGACGATACCTCTTCTGAACATTACACTCACGAAGACGATAATGAATAGGAAATATAATTTTGGCGCGGGCCCTGCGATGTTGCCCGAGCCAATTCTAAGAGAGGCGCAAGAAGAGTTATTAAATTGGCAAAATTCGGGGATGTCCATTATGGAAATTGGCCACCGTACCCCAGAATTTATCCATCTGATGGAACAAGCCCAGCAAGGTCTTCGCGATCTGTTAAATATTCCTGCTAATTACCATGTTTTACTTTTAGGTGGAGCTGCAAGAACGCATTTTGGCATGATTCCATTAAATTTTTTAAATGAATCAGAACAAGCAGGTTATCTCGTTACTGGCCTTTGGTCTTCTCTCGCTTATCAAGAAGCTTGTCATCTAAAGACAGCTTACTGTGTGGCAAGCAGCGAAGATACAGGATTTACCTATGTTCCTGCCGATAATGAATGGCAAGTTCGAGCTGAAACGCGTTATTTGTATTTTACTTCTAACGAAACGATAAATGGTGTGCGTTTTCCTAAAGAGCCTAAAGGTATTAATGTTCCTCTCGTTGCAGATATGACATCCAGTCTTCTTAGCGAACCCATCGATGTCCAAAATTACGCATTAATCTTTGCAGGTGCTCAAAAAAATATTGCCAACGCTGGATTAACGGTAGTTATTGTCAGCGATCAATTTTTGGACACAATTGGCGATAAAACAATCCCTATAATGATGGATTATCGGACTCATACAAAAGAGCAATCCATGTATGCGACGCCGCCAACGTTTAATTGCTATCTGGCACTGAAAATGTTTGATTGGCTTAAACAGCAAGGGGGGATTGATGCCATCTACGCCATGAATCGTAAAAAAGCAGCTAAGCTTTATCAATATATCGATTCTTCATCATTTTATTATTGTAAAGTTGTTGAGGAAGCACGATCGTTAATGAATGTTTGCTTTAATCTAAGAAACCCGAATCTTGAAGAATTATTTATCAATCGCGCACAGCAACGGGGCCTATTGGCTTTGAAAGGTCACCGGGCTGTTGGTGGATTGCGTGCCAGTATTTATAATGCGATGCCTATGGCAGGTATAGATAGTTTAATCGAATTTATGTGCGATTTTGCTGAGGAATATCAATGACAATGCTGCATTTTGTGAGTCACCCAGTGAAAAGATTGCAGGGTGATATCACAGTTCCAGGGGACAAATCCATTTCTCATCGGGCTATCATTTTGGGAGCCATTGCTAAAGGGACTACTACGATAAATGGGTTTTTGGAGGGAGAAGATTGTCTTGCAACCTTAAAAGCATTTCAGTCGATGGGGGTAGCGATCGAGGGACCCGTTGCTCAGAGAGTGGTTATCCATGGGGTTGGTAAGCATGGTTTACAGAAACCCAAAGGTATCATCGATTGTGGTAACTCGGGTACAACTATACGTTTGCTGGCAGGTCTTCTCGCAGCTCAACCCTTTGACAGTGAATTAACAGGTGATCAAAGTCTGCTAAAGCGACCAATGGAGCGTGTAAGTCGTCCTCTCATACAGATGGGAGCGGATATAATGACTACCGAAGGTAAGCCGCCATTATTTATTCGTGGGGGGCATTCGTTGCAGGGGATTACCTACGAGATGCCTGTAGCAAGTGCACAGGTGAAATCCTGCCTTTTGTTGGCGGGACTTTATGCTCAAGGAGAAACAAGGGTTATTGAACCGGGGTTTACAAGAGATCACACTGAAAGGATGTTAACCACCTTTTCTTATCCCATTCAAAAAGCAGAAGATACCATTATTATTAATTCTGAAAGCGAATGTTTAGGCACAGATATTATTGTTCCTGGTGATATTTCCTCCGCTGCTTTTTTTATTGTGGCGGCGACGATTATTCCTGACTCTGAGCTTGTTATTCGCAATGTGGGTATCAATCCCACAAGGACAGGCATCATCCAGATTTTAGGCCTTATGGGTGCTAATATCACTTTGAATAATAAGCGACTTTGTGGCGAAGAGTTAGTTGCTGATCTTTGTGTGAAATATGCTTCCCTCGAAGGCATTGATATTCCTTCTGAGTTGGTGCCCCTCGCTATTGACGAGTTCCCAATCATTTTTATTGCAGCAGCTTGTGCTAAAGGCCAAACACTGTTACATGGGGCACGGGAGTTACGGTGCAAAGAAAGTGACAGAATTGGGGCGATGGTTGAGGGTTTACAAAATCTAGGGATTGAAGCTCAAGCTTTTGAGGATGGTTTGCACATCAATGGCGGTAAGTTTCAAGGTGGAGAAGTCAATAGTTTCCATGATCATCGTATAGCAATGGCTTTTGCTATCGCAGGCGCTGTTGCTCAAAATCCAGTCACTATAAAAAATTGTGCCAATGTAGCAACTTCATTCCCTACATTTGTGCAAATAGCAAATAAAACGCATTTGGTCATTAAGGAAATTGAAGATGCCGTCTGATAAAAATGTTCCAGTCATTACTTTGGATGGGCCAAGTGGTACAGGCAAAGGAACCATCTGTCACATGCTTGCAAATCATTTAAATTGGAATGTATTGGACAGCGGCTGTATTTATCGAGTGTTAGCTCTGGCAGCTAAAAGAAAGGGAGTCGATTTTAATAATGAACATGCTTTAGCTGAGCTTGCGCATAACCTCAATTTGAAGTTTGCAACGAATCCGCATGAAAAAATGCAAATATTTCTTGATGGTGAAGATGTTACAGAGGAAATAAGAAGTGAGGAGTGTGGGCAGAATGCATCTAAAATTGCGGTTTTGCCTGCAGTACGCAAAGCGTTACTTGCACGCCAACGCGCCTTTGCGGAGCTTCCTGGTTTAGTGACTGATGGTCGAGATATGGGCACTGTGGTGTTCCCTAAGGCTGTTTTAAAAATATATTTATATGCTTCTCCTGAAGAAAGAGCACATAGACGTTATTTACAGTTGAAAGAAAAGGGAATTGATGCTAGCCTCGCCGAAGTTGTTGATGAGTTGGCTAAACGCGATGCAAGGGACACTTCTCGGCTGCATGCGCCCTTAAAGCCAGCAGAGGACGCGGCTTTTATCGATACAACTGGCTTAACGATTGTACAAGTGTTCAATAATGTATTAAAATTGGTCGATGAGCACTTGTTTTTTCGTTAAATTTGGGGGAAGGCGAGGGGATCTCGTACTTCTATTTTTTTACTAAAGAGTTTATTAATATGTCTGAAAGTTTCAAAGAACTATTTGAGCAAAGTATTGCTGGTGCACAGTTTTATCCTGGCGCAATTATTACCGCAAAAGTCATCGGTATCGACGATGATTATGTAACCTTAAATGCCGGTTTAAAATCAGAGGGTATAGTAGCCGTTGAAGAATTCCAAGATAAGAATGGGGAGTTGGAAGTTCATCTAGGGGATACTGTGGAAGTGGCCTTGGATTCAGTTGAAGATGGCTATGGTGAAACTTTGCTCTCTAGGGAAAAAGCGAAACGCCAAGAAGCATGGCGCAAATTGTCTAAATGCCATGAAAATAACGAAACAGTAACAGGTCTAATTTCTGGTAAAGTCAAAGGTGGCTTCACTGTTGAAATCGGCTCAATTCGTGCATTTTTACCTGGTTCTTTGGTCGATGTCAGACCGGTTCGTGATCCGTCATATCTCGAAGGTAAAGAATTAGAATTCAAAGTCATTAAGATGGATCTCAAGCGCAACAATATCGTCGTCTCTCGTCGTGCTGTTGTTGAGGAAGAAAGTAGTGCAGACAGACAAGCGCTCCTGGAGTCATTGCACGAAGGTCAAGAACTTAATGGTATTGTAAAAAATCTTACCGACTACGGTGCCTTTATTGATTTAGGTGGTATTGATGGGTTGTTACACATCACTGATATTTCTTGGAAACGTGTTAAACACCCAAGTGAAGTATTAACCGTTGGCCAAGATGTTCGTGTTAAGGTATTGAGCTTTGATAGCGAACGCAACCGTGTTTCTTTAGGCATGAAACAATTGGGTAATGATCCTTGGGTTGATTTGGTCGAGCGTTATCCTGTCGGTAAAAAGCTACAGGGTAAAGTAACTAACATTACAGATTATGGCTGCTTCGTTGAAATTGAAGAAGGCGTAGAAGGCTTGGTCCACATGTCTGAAATGGATTGGACTAACAAAAACGTACATCCTAGCAAAGTCGTTTCCATGGGTGATGTTGTTGATGTAATGGTTCTTGAAATTGATGAGGAACGTCGCCGTATATCTCTTGGTATGAAGCAATGTGTGGGTAATCCATGGCATCAATTCTCACAAACGCATAGTAAAGGACAAAAAGTTAAGGGTAAGATTCGCTCTATTACTGACTTTGGAATTTTCATTGGTCTAGAGGGTGATATTGATGGCCTGGTACACTTGTCTGATATCTCTTGGAATACTCCTGGCGAAGAAGCTGTGAAACAATTCAAGAAAGGTCAAGAATTAGAAGCAGTTATTCTGGCTATTGATGCTGAGCGTGAGCGTATTTCTTTAGGCTTGAAGCAACTTGAAGGCGATGCATTTACTACCTATGTCGAAGAACATGCTAAAGGAGCAATCGTTAAAGGTACAGTATCTGCTGTGGACGCCAAATCAGTGACCATTGACTTAGCTCCAGAGGTTGTTGGCACTATTCGAGCCAATGAATTGTCTGAAGAAAAAGTTGATGATGCTACCACCCTTTTCAAGGAAGGGGATGAAGTTGAGGCCAAGATTATCAATATTGATAAGAAAAATCGCACAATAGCACTTTCGGTGAAAGCTAAAGATGCTCAAGATCAGGCCGAAGCAATCAAGAAATACTCTCGCAGTGGAGAAGTTGCTTCAACCACATTAGGTGATTTGCTCAAAGAAAAAATGGCAAGCAAAGAAGGCGAATAATTTTCTTCTCTTTCAAAAAAGCGTAGTTAAACTACGCTTTTTTTTTCCTTTTATTATCAATTTTAATTGTTAAATTTTATTGAGATGATAGAGTATTACTGAAAAACTTAGGATCAAGTAAAAGTAGGTTGAACCTTGGTACGATGTTCTAAATTGTTGTACCAAGGCCCAACCTACAAATTATCCCATCAAAGTGTTTATAAATTGGACTTTTGATGAAATCGGCCTGGGCTTTTACCCATTTTCAGTGAATCGTTAAGGATAATTCAATGCGTCTCTTTATGATCATATTTTATTTGTTTTTAATATTATTAGGAGTCACTTTTGCTGCCTTAAATGCTTCGTCAGTCCAAGTAAATTTCTACTTCACCAAACTCACCATGCCGATATCAGTGTTAATGACAATCATGCTAGGCATAGGCTTACTTTTGGGATTCCTCTTATTCTTATATCGTTATTGGCGCCTAAAAGTAGAATATTTAAAATTAAAAAATCAATCCAAGCTGATAGAAAAAGAAATAAAAAATCTAAGATCGATACCTTTGCAGGATCAGCACTGATGGGGTGTGATTGAAAGTGCGGTTTTCTTGGCCGACGTCCTGCTCCCGGATCAAGTCCGGGAGCAGGACGTCGAGAATTATTGAGAATAAAACCTTAAATTAAATTGCCCCCACTGAATAGAGTGAATTGACGATAAGGATGAGATGATTCAGAATCTAGAATTTTATTGCTACGTGCTATCTGCTTTTGAGCAAACGAGATAATGGAGATCTTTAATGATTAATTTATGGCCATTATTGTTACCTGCAGCGGCTTGGTCTGGCTGGTGGGTTGCTAGCCGTAATTATTCTGGCAAAGAAACACGTTTTAATAATCGTTTATCGCGCGAGTATGTTGTTGGTTTGAATTATTTATTGAATGAACAACCTGATAAAGCAGTAGATATTTTTATTAAACTTCTTGAGGTTGACAGTGACACCGTCGAAACACATTTGGCGCTTGGCAGTTTATTCAGGCGACGTGGAGAGGTGGATAGGGCCATTCGCATTCATCAAAATCTTATCGCTCGTCCCCAATTGAGTTTGCGAGAGCGAAAAGAAGCCCTCATGGCGCTCGGACAAGATTATATGAGTGCTGGTGTATTCGACAGAGCAGAACGTATTTTTTTAGAAGTTGTTGAGCTTGGTGGGGGAAGTGAAACCTGCAGTTTGCAAGGATTGCTAGCCATTTATCAGCAAGAAAAGGCATGGGAAAAAGCCCTGGATATTACCAAGAAAATAGAGCTTTCTTTGGGGCAAAGCATGCATACACAAGCTGCGCACTACTACTGTGAAATTGCTGCCCAAGCCTTAAAAGCAAATTCCCCAGAGAAAGCACAAAATGCCATTAAGCAAGCGCTTGTTGTGGATAAAATGTGTGTGCGGGCCAGTCTGATGCAGGCTAATCTAGATATGCAAAATGGTCGTTTCAAACAAGCTATTCGCTCACTGAGAAGGGTTCCAGAACAAGATCCTGAATTTTTAGGTGAAATCATTGAGCCTTTAGTCACTTGTCATCGAGAATTAGACACCATGGGGGAATGTGTAGAGTATTTGCAACAAACGCTTGCAGAACACCCTCGTGCCTCCACAATTTTTGTGATTGGTGAGTTTTTACGTAACCAAAAAGGTGTGGATGTTGCTATAGACTTTGTATCCGATCAATTAAGTGCGCACTCTTCGATTCGAGGATTAAATCGACTCATCTTCTGGCATCTTGAAACCGCACATGGGAAAGTAAGAAATAAGCTACAGATGCTTTATGATATTACTAGCAAATTTTTAGATAATAAACCCATCTATCGCTGCGGGCATTGTGGATTTGGTGGGAAACATTTGCATTGGCATTGCCCAAGTTGTAAACAGTGGGGTAGAATGAAGCCAGTTCATGGGTTGGAAGGGGATTAGTTTAGGTAAGTTAGGGACTGTGAAACTGTTCATTAAACGATGTCATTCCCGCGCAAGTGGGAATCCATTCTGAAATGGCACGAGGCTTTAATCAGGATGGATGCCCGCCTACGCGGGATGACACGTTTTGGCTAAACACTCTCTGGACTACGACTTCGCTAATCTCTTCCACGATTAAATTTTTGAGAAAATTATGCAATTTATTGATCTTAAACAGCAATATAAATTAATTGAAAAAAACATTCTACAGTGTATCCAAACTGTTCTAGAGCACGGTCAATATATTATGGGACCCGAAATAACTAAGCTAGAACAACAACTGGCACAATTCTTAGGTGTGAGACATGCCATTGTTAACTCAAGTGGAACAGATGCATTATTGATGGCCTTATTGGCTCTGGAATTAGAACCTGGTGATGAAGTCATTACTAGTCCATTCAGTTTTTTTGCTACTGCGGAAGTGATCGCTCTGTGTCAGGCTAAGCCTGTCTTTGTAGATATTGATCCTCATACTTACAATATTGATCCAACAAAAATTACAGCAGCCATAACGCCTAAGACAAAGGCTATCATGCCGGTGAGCTTATATGGGCAGTGCGCGGACATGAAAGCCATCGGTGCTATTGCGAGGCAACATGGTTTGCCCGTTATTGAAGATGCTGCTCAAAGTTTCGGGGCAACGCAGCATGGTGTTTACTCTTGTGCTTTATCGACGATTGCTTGTACCAGCTTTTTCCCTTCTAAACCTTTAGGAGGTTATGGAGATTCGGGAGCGTGTTTCACCGATGATGATGTGCTGGCGGAAAGAATGCTCGAAATACGTGTTCATGGTCAGAATACCAGGTATTGCCACCGCAGAATAGGTATCAATGGTCGCATGGATACGATACAAGCAGCCATTTTAATTGAAAAGATGAAATTGTTTCCTGATGAAATTGCCATGCGTCAAAGAGTGGCACAACGCTATGAGCAATTACTATCAGGCATTGTAAAAACGCCAGCTGTTATGCCAGGAAATACCAGTGTTTTTGCACAATATACGATAGAGGTGCCGAATCGAGATCAATTCCAGAAACAAATGCAGGCACTGGGTATACCAACAGCGGTCCATTATCCTGTTGCCATGCATGAACAAGAGGCCTTAGCTTATCTTGGCTATAAGCGAGGTGATTTTCCTAATGCTGAGAGGGCCAGTAGGTATGTGGTCAGTTTACCGATGCACCCATACTTAACTTTGGACGATCAACAAAAAATTGTTCATGCGGTGAAGTCTTGCCTTTCTCACGAGTTGCTCGGAGTGTAAATGAACTCAAAATTAATTGTAGCCCTTGATTTCTGTAAGCAAGAGGATGCCTTAACACTTGTTGAGCAGCTTGATCCTAACCAATGTGCGCTAAAAGTAGGTAGTGAAATGTTTACTTTGTTTGGTACAACATTTGTTCATCTACTTATAAAAAAAGGATTTAAGGTTTTTCTTGACTTAAAATTTTATGATATTCCAAATACGGTAGCTCAAGCCTGTCGTGCTTGCGCAGAACTTGGTGTATGGATGCTCAATGTTCATGCTTCAGGTGGTTTAACCATGATGCAAGCAGCGAAAGAAGCTTTAAGTTCCTATGGGCATAGTCGTCCGCTTTTGATTGCAGTTACTGTCCTTACGAGTATGAATGTTAATGATTTATTGGCCGTTGGGTTAGAGACTTCAATTGATGAGCAAGTTCAAAGGTTGGCGAAACTGGCCCAGCAAGCGGAACTGGACGGTGTTGTTTGCTCTCCTTTAGAGGTACCCACAATAAAAGCATCCTGCGGTTCTGCTTTTCTTACAGTGACTCCTGGTATTCGTTTACCAGAAAACCCCAGTGATGATCAATCCCGAATCATGACCCCCGCACAGGCCATTGAGCTTGGAAGTGACTATTTAGTCATCGGGCGTCCCATTACTCGTTCCCCAACACCTTTACTGACACTGCAACAAATCATTTCCTCACTAGGTAAATAATCTGATCGAGAAAAATACACGTGGTATTTATTTATTCATTGATTTATGTTAGTTATAAAGTTAGTTAAATAATTTAGCAGAATTAATTCTCAGTGCACGGGCGCATAGTGTTTCTGCACGTGTCTTACATGACTCGTAACTAAAGGACTAGATTATGCCACGAGAAGATGTGTTAAGTGCATTGTTGGGCAAGGATATCGACTATAATCCGAATATCCTCTTGCTAAAAAAATTTATTCTTACTGTCCATTATGGATGGTTTCGCGTAAATGGCCTGTCACCTGATGTCACCTTTACTTTGGGTGATTATTTACTCGACAACGAACGTGTAATCATCGATTTTACACGAATGAGCGAGCAAGCCCGTGAGAAATTCCTGGATTGGTTTTTAGTGCCTCACCGTGGTGATGCGCATATGGAACTACTAAGTGGGGTCGCTACCAATAACTATAGGGGCTACACTGCAGAAGTTGGTCTAAGTTGGTGGGGTAGGATTACAAATTTAATTTATTATCGTAAGAAATCCTATCACTGGCATCTGGCTCAATTTGAGCTTTCTTTAAATTATCAATTGACTGGTCTTGAGATATGTCAAGATAGCCATGGCTTACTCATCGGATTAAATCAATTTTCTATTGAAGATAATAAAGGGGCGAAATATCGGGAACCAGATGATAATCAAACTGAGCCACTGCGGAATACTAAGCGGGTCCTCTTAACTGACGAGATGGTGAGTAAATTAGTCACTTGTGATCTGAATTCTCAAGATTTTAATTCCATGATCTATAATCCCCATCCTTTCGCTATTGATGTGGTGTCATATGGAAAACGCATGCTTGATATGCGTGAATATCGGTTTACACAACGATTATTGAGCACGAAATCTTGGTACGTAAGACTTTTTGACTGGATCAAACATTGGTTTGTAACCCCAGAACAGAAAATCGAGTTGGAGGAAATGCATTTTGGGAGCAAAAAATACCAATTGCTTTTTGAGGATAATGGTGTTCGAGTTTTCAAGCGTGAAAATGATAGCCAGATTTTTGTTACGGAAAAGCGTCCAGAGTTAGATAGTGTTGTTTATTGTGGTGGAGGAGCAAAGATTTTTGCTCATGTTGGGGCTAAGAAAGCCTTTGAGGAAGCACATATCGAATTGAATAAATTTGCTGGCAGCTCCGCTGGGGGCATTATGGCAATTTTAAGTTATCTTGGTTGTTCTTCTGCCGATATTCTTAGGTTTTTTCAAACTCTTAAACAAGATAACCTGATTCATTATGACATTGACAGTTCTGGTCTTTCAGATGCCCAAGCAATGAAGGCTGCACTGGACTACATGATTACGAAAAAGGTGAATGAGATTATTCGTAAATACAGTATTGATAAAACGCCAGAAGGTAGGAGGTTTCTAGCAGATAGTGTATTTAAGCGTGGCAAAATTACCTTTGAATCATTACATCTTTTAAAAAAACGCTATCCTGATTGTAGCTTGGGGGAAAAATTAATTCTTACAGCTACAAATGTGGAACGAAGAAAAACGCGTTATTTTTCATACGAAACCACCCCATGGATGGAGCCAAGTAAAGCTGGGCAAGCATCTGCATGTCTTCCTGTGATCTTCAAACCTACACTTGTCGAGGGCACGCCTCATAAGGACGGTGGCATTTTAAGTAACCTGCCCACGGAGGTATTCAAAGGAGATCTTTCGACTTTACTTGAATCAGAACATGGAAATTGTTTGAGTTTAGTCGCTTTTCAATTTGATCATGGTTATGAGAGAAGTTTACTGGATAAACTTGCTGAAAGAGTCTATCGTGAAAATTTTGTGTGGAACTGGATCTACGGGTTCTTGACTGGAGTTAAAGATCCTGTCAGTGGATGGGAGCAAGATCGCCTGAAATTATTACAACACAGTAACCAAGTCGTACTTATTCCTGTAGGTAACATTTCTACGACACAATTTGATATAGAACCCGATATGCAAAATATTTTGGTAGAGAATGGCTATCAGGCTGCAAAAAATTATATTGCTCCACGATTCTGTAGTAGTGGAACTGGAAAAAATGCAGAACTCATGTACTCAACCTTTGCTTCCTTTGAGGAGTTATTATATTTTTGCTGTTATCGCGGGCATTTGGATTGGTTTAACAAAATCGCTCCCGAAGCAATGCGCAATGGTATGAGCGAACAAAAAATACAAAAATTACGTGAATTGTACTTCACGTCATCATCAGCAGAGTCAAATGATGAATGTGATGCAGTAGATGATACATCAGAACCCACGGTCTCTGATGTAAATTTCCCCCTCAGGTTATCCGGAAGCATCTCAGAAAAGCAATGGATAATTAGGAACATGCAACTATTTGAGGCTATTTATCCAATCTTCCATAAGTTGTCCGCCTCATTTTTTACCATTGGCCAAGATTTGAAATTATTTAAAATAGCCAGGCACAGTCTTAATTTAAATCATCCTTTGGCTGGTTTAAGGTATCTGCGGGAAATTAAGGGTGAGGTCCATGTTCTTTTGTATATTTTCATTCAGCTTTTGCAGAATGCTCATCGCGCGAATATTGAAGACGTTTTGGATAAATTCAGTTTATTAGCTACGGCCCTGCAACGGGGTGAAAAACTTAAACAGCCCTCTTTTTTTGGCAAATGGGATCTATTACCAAGACAATGTACTCGGGTATTGAATTTAATGAATAATCAGAATTGGGAAGAGGCGATAGAGTTGTGCACCTCCTTAAAACAAGGGGAGGAGCCTCTCCAGACTTTTAGGATAGTTGATGATCCTATACAAGGAGTAGAGGATGATAACGCTAATAACTGGGGCATCGAAGGGAATAGGGCATGCTTTAGCCTTTGAATTTGCCAAACATGGTCACGATCTGCTGATCTCAGCCCGCAACCAAACGCTGTTACAAGATTTAGCAACGTCCGTAAAGCAGCAATATGCTGTAAATGTGAATTGTATTGGCATGGACTTAGGATTAAGCAATAGTGCATCCCAATTGATTGAGCGCATTGAGACTGAAGGTTATGAGATAGATTGCTTGGTAAACAATGCTGGTGTGGGTTACTTGGGTGATTTTGTAGACATGGATCCTCATTATCTCAATCAAATGTTGCAGTTAAATATGGTGACGGTTTCCGAATTAACACGTTATTTCGCAAAAAAATTTATAGAGGCAGGAAGGGGAAAAATTTTGCAAGTGTCCTCTACAGCAGCGTTTCAACCTGGCCCATTCATGGCTGCTTATTATGCTTCAAAAGCTTATGTTGCTTCCTTATCTGAAGGATTAGCGTATGAACTGAAAGACACAGGGGTAAATATCTCCATTCTTTGCCCAGGGCCTACGCAGACAGAATTTTTTCATGCTGCAAGTATGGATGAGAGTTTTCTAGCCAGAGGTGTTTTAGGTGTTATGTCGGCTGAGAAAGTAGCTAAACTTGCCTATCGTGGCTTACAAAAAAACAAATTATTTATCATTCCTGGCTTTATCAATAAAACACTTGCTTACAGTGCTGCCATTTCACCCTTCAGAATCAGTAGAAGAATTACTGCCTTTCTTCATGGAGGAAGAAAGAAGTCAGAATAGGAGTCAAGGGTGTTATTCTCAAAAAATAATCGCTTTTTTTATTTCTCAATATTAACTTTTCATGACCCCGAATTACCGTGGCTTGACCACGGTATCCATAATTCCTGAAGATCGCTGGATACCGTGGTCAAGCCACGGTAATTCGGTTTTTTTGTTTTTGGCAAATTAAAAAACTTTGAAGATCGAGTGTCATTGATTGTTTTAATCCTGTGCTAGGCGGCAGCAAACGGTTGCCTATATTCAATAAAAGGTTTAATATGACATAAATATGCATATTAATGCATATTTTATATTTTTATTGAATATTTATTCATGAGAGAAAAATACAATGTCGTTATTTCCGTTGCAAGCACAAGTTAAACATTCCAGTAAACTCAAGCATCTGTTAACTGGTAAAGAGTTAAGTCCCGATGATATTTTAAAAATACTCAAATTAGCTGCTGCCATTAAAAAAAATCCCTCCCATTATCACAATGCTCTTGTTGGCAAAAACTTAGCTATGATTTTTGAAAAACCCTCCTTTCGTACCAGGTTAAGTTTTACTCTAGCCATGGAGAATTTGGGTGGAAGAGCGATAGAAAGTATTAGCAACACGCGCAAGCATGAGGAGCCAGGTGATTTAATACGCGTATTAAATGGCTATTGCGATTTTGTTATGGTGCGCACGCATGACGACAAGGGTTTAGAAGAAATGGCAAGATATGCAACCATACCCATCATTAATGGTTTATCGGCTTTATATCATCCTTGCCAGGTTCTCGCCGATTTACTTTCCTTACAGGAGTGCTTTGGCGCACTTAATGGTTTAACTCTGGCTTATATTGGTGATGGTAACAATGTTCTCCACAGTCTGTTGCTCATGGCTCCTCAGGTAGGGGTAAAAATTAACTATTGCTGTCCTACCGAACATCAGCCTGATCCAGACATCTTATCGTACAGTAAGAACTTATTTGATTCGATGGTTACCAATTATTCCATTCCTGAGGACGCTGTTCAGAATGCTCATGCTGTCTATACCGATGTTTGGACAAGTATGGGTTTTGAACAACAGCGGAGCGAAAACCATTTTCATGGATTCCAGGTGAATGAATCGTTAATGTCTCAGGCAAAACCAGAGGCTGTTTTCATGCATTGCATGCCGATGGAGCGTGGTAAAGAAGTATCAGTAACATTGCCAGATAGTCCGTGTTCCATCATCTTTTTGCAAAGTGAAAATCGGTTACATGTACAAAAAGCATTGTTAATGTTTTTGGGGGTTTGAATTTTCTCGCCCGGTCGTTCTCCAGCATGATTGAGAAATCTAATGCAGAGGAAAGTCTCACCAACGAATCCCCGCGGCATCGACCTTCCAATTAGCCTAAGTTTTTATTGCTAGGATACTTCGTTCATGCTGAGGAGGCGCTTTAGCGCCGTCTCGAAGCACGCTTCGCATAGTTTGACAGCGATTGCCAATTTTGATGGATGAGCGCTTCTTTTTTTCTACGAGTCCATCCTTTGATTTGTTGCTCTGCAGCAAGTGCCTCTTCTCGTGAGGGAAATGCTTGTGAATACATCAAATTAACTGGCAGCCGTGTGCTGGTATAACAATTTGGAAGCAGTTTATTTTGATGTTGATATAATCGATTTTCAAGGTTATCAGTATGACCTGTGTAATAACTTTTATCCCGACATTGAAGAATGTAGACAAAAAACATGATTTAATTCTCATCCTTATAACGATGTTCCAATAATGCTTCGAGACGGCGCTAAAGCGCCTCCTCAGCATGAACGGGTTGGAGGGATATTAAAAAACCACATTGCAACCAGCTTGTCAACTAAAACTTAAGGCTAATTGGAAGGTCAAATGCCGCGGGGATTCATTGGTGAGATTTCTCGTAAGTAGCAGACAAATATATGAGCAATCTGTCTGCGCAAAGAGAAATACTATCTATCTTTATTTAAATTGCTTATTCTTAACGGGTATGATCAAATAGTATTTTTAAGCCATAAGAAGTTTTCCAAGATAATCACCCTATGAACCCATATTTTAATTTAATCCAAACAGTCTGGGAAAATGGTAAACCCTGGCGCCGCACAATTGTTGGTTATTATTTAGCTTATATTGTGGCGCAAAGTTTAATGGGTTTAAACCCTTATGCTTTTGGTAGAACAATCGATGTATTACAACATTTTCAGCCAGGAAGACTGCATGAAGTCATTTTCTGGCTTGTTTTTGGTGTTGTATTGCATCCTCTTTTTTGGATTTTTCATGGACCCGCGCGAGTTGTTGAGCGTAAAGTGGCTTTAAAAGTTCAGCAATCTTTTCTATTGGATATTTATAAAAAACTCACACAGTTACCCTTAAAGTGGCATCAAGATCATCATTCCGGCAATATCATTACCCGATTAAATCGTTCTGCTTCCTCACTAAAGCGATTTGCCGAAGAGCAATTTATTTATATAGAAATCATCATAAAATTTGTTGTTTCTATCGCCTTCTTGTTTTGGATTTCATTACCTGTGGGCATTTTAAGTGCTCTCTCCTGTGTGATAGCCGCAATGACGGTTATTTTATTCGATCGCAAATTAATTCCATTGTATGAGTCTGAAAATGACGTTGAAAATCATATTGGAGCAGGACTGTTCGATTACATTAGTAACATCACCACCGTGTTAACGCTTCGCCTGGCACAATTAACTCAACACAATCTATTTCAGCGACTGTTGGCCATTTGGCCATTCTTTAGAAGAGAGGCTGTGCTCAATGAAGTAAAATGGTTTGCAATGAACATGTTATTGACTGTTGCGCAGTCGATTATTTTAATTGGGTATATTGTTTACCATTTAAAAGCGGCAGATGCTGTTCTGATTGGCACCGTGGTGATGATTTTTCGCTATCAGTGGGATCTCAGCGAAGTCTTTTATAGTTTGAGTATGCATTACAGTGAATTAGTGCGTATGAATACAGACGTTAGGGGTGTGCAGCCGATTCTTGATGATATTCATCGCTTGGCTCACCGCATACCTGGTGCCTCTGTCGCTGAAAAATGGCATAAGATAGCGATTGTTGACCTCAATTTCTCACATAATGGTCACGAACATGCTATTATCCGCCATTTAAATCTAACCATTAACCGCGGCGAAAAAATTGCCTTAATTGGCTCAAGTGGTGCGGGAAAAAGTACCTTACTTAACCTCTTGTCGGGTCTATATGTCCCTGACAACGTCAAGCTTCTGATAGACGGCATTGAATTTAATTCACTTGAACCCATGCATGCCATCACAACATTGATTCCGCAAGAACCAGAAATTTTTGAGAATACCATTGCTTTTAATATCACCATGGATCTCGAAGCAGAACCAAACGTCATTGAAAAGGTGGTTAAATTATCATGTTTCTTGCCCATTTTAGAAAAACTTCCTTTGGGGCTTGAAACAGATATCAGAGAAAAAGGGCTAAACCTTTCAGTCGGTCAAAAACAAAGGCTTGCGCTGGCACGCGGATTGTTTGCAGCACGGTTTAGTTCATTGATTTTAATGGATGAACCGACATCCAGTGTTGATCTGGCAACGGAGAAAAAGATACTTTCGGGTGTCATTGGCAATTATCACGATGCAACGATGATTGTTTCACTCCATCGGCTGCATTTACTGCCACAATTTGATCGTATCATCATGCTTGATCAGGGTGAAATCATTGCCGATGGGCAAACATCAGAGCTGCTAACGATAGATGGTCCTGTGAAAGAGCTTTGGAGCAAATATCAGGCACGTAAGTGAGGAAATTTGTAAGGATTTAAAGATTTGAAAAAAATCTGCTTATTTTTTAATCTTTCCTTAAGCTTGACATGCTATAGTTTTCCTTAATAGTAGCTATAAATAGGTTGAATATCATGCCTAAAGTTAGAGTAATTACTGGTACTTATGACAGTGTTTTGGATAGAGATCTCAATGCATATGGGCCTCAGAATAAACAAGCTTGGTTAGCACATTCTCCGAACCCCTCTTTTGAGATTTTAAAAGACTTATCTCGCAACACTTTCGTTCCATCAAATGGTCGCACTTATGACGACTATCTGGCCACCTGGTTGTCTCCAAGTGCATCCAGATCCTTTTCTCAAGGAAACATGACGGGTTCATTCTATCTAACGATTCTTCAAACGTTCATCATGATTAGTGATAAATTCCCCAAAGAGGAAGTAAAAGAAGGGGTTGTTCCACGCACAGAAGAGACTCGGGTTTCGACTAACGAAAAGAGCTATTATCATGGTGACAACAGAGATAACTTAAGTTTTTCCTTTTATGATGATGATGGAGTTCTTTGCGGTGTAAGCATTCATTACTCAAAATTAGATCCTGAACTTTGGACTGCAGCTGTTATACGAAACCCCACTGGTGAGCCTAAAGACAGAGAGGTACTAATTCTAAGCCCTGAAGATATTATTAAAAGCAAACAGGGTGATCAACTAGATAGTTCTCAGACTGCTGTTGCTTTATTTTACGATTTTTTGAACTCCAAACAAATTCAAAGAGAACTAGACGGTATCTTTATAAGAGACGGGCTTGTTGATATTGAAAAACTAAAAGAATTAATTCCCCACTATAAGCCTGAACGTGAAGATAACGAAACAAGTAAAGTTAGCTCCCTAAAGAGCCAATATGCAAAGATGGAGAGTTGGAATGAGTTAACCAAGGAACAAGTGGCAATCAAAAAGGCTTGGGACGAGCAAGGGGAATTATCTGACGAGGAATTTACAACCCTAAAAAAAGGTTTAAAGAAATGGCAGTTAGATCTTCCGGACAGAGAGTGGCCACTTGTCGATGAGATTTTGCAAAAAGAGCATTGGAATGAGTTAAAAGAGAAACATCAAGACGTAATAAAAACAGTTTTGAATCAAAAGCAATGGAAGGAGCTAACAAGTGAGCAAGTAGCAATCGTAAAAGAGGCCTTGATACAAAAGCAAAAACAAAACGTCGTTAAAGCTCTAGGGTGGTATGAATCAGAATTACGTCCTTGGTATCACGAATACGAACTAAGCCTTCATGATGAGGCAATGGATAAAGAGGCAGAAAAGTCATTTCTACGTAGAAATGCTGGCCCTCTCACCGGTATTGTCATATCACTACTTTTTTTGGTCAGTGCTATTTTAATTTTAACGGGTGTTCTTGCTCCTCTAGGTTTGACTTTAGGATTGATAACGACCATTGTTACCGCGGTCGTAGGGGGAGGTGCTGCTATTACGGCAGGGGCAAGCGCGATAAAAGTGGGCGTAGATGAAAATAAGTTATCCACTTATCAGCAAGAATTGGAGGCAGAACAAGAAAGCCTATCAGTTAATGCCAATTTTCAAAGAAAACTTAAAGAGATTAATCCTAATATTGACATTAGTCAGTTTGGTAAGGGGAAAATTACCATTGAAATGTTGGCTGAAGTTGCAGGAAATCTAGAGGTTGACTTACCAAATGATTCTGAAGCCGTCATGCGGGCAATTTTGGGTGCGAATTTTAGTGAAGACGAGTTTAATAAGCTCTTTGAAACAGTGCAGAAAGCCGCAGTAGTGGCGGTTGAAGAGAAACCTCTTGTGATTGAGGATGATGAGGAATCATCGCTTGTGGTTGATCATGAAAAATTTGTTCAGATGCAACACAAGGTAGAGGTGGTCGTAGACGATTCCTCTCTGGATACTGCAGAAAAAGCTGTTAAGGGTGTACCGACTGGTATATCATCAACCGATGTTGTTGTGACTAAGAAAAAAGAAGTAGAACCTGAAGGCGAAAAGTTAGATTTAAGTACAAAATTAGATAGTAGCAATGTATAGTTTTCTGGAGTATAAAGCATGGTATTCTTTGAAAAGGGAGCTGGTTATACCACCTATAATAAACTCTTACGTGAAACTGAGCGTAACTTGCGTCTTGCGCGTATAGCGCAGGCGGAAGCATCATTACAACAGTTAAAAAAAGACATTGATAATCATATTAGCACCTTCCAAGAGGTTCTCAGCTTTGTTGAAACTCAACATGCTTTATATGAAGAGTTTGCAAAAAAATATGCAAGTAAACCATCAGTTTCTTTAGGCACACAGCTTGCTGAACTAAAAAAAGAAATCGATGACTTAGACGTAAAGATTAAGCAAGCTCAGCCAGAAAAGGTAATTGCAGATATGAGTACCAGATACCAAGAGTTAAAAGCCGAATTGGAGCAAAAAAAGGCTCTGATAAATTCCTCTAATGAACCGATCGAGCTGACTATCCAGCCAAAGTAAGCAATGTAGATACTGTCTTCAAAAGCAACCTAAATTTTCGTTAAAAGGTTGCTTATTTTTTAGGACTCCAAAAATGATATGAGCCAATTTACGCATCACGGCACAAATTATAGTTTTTGGAGTTTTTCCATTGCATTGGAGTCTTTTGACAAAGCCATCCAAAGCTTTATTGTAGCGTTTGGCGACTAAAGCAGCCATGTAAAGAGCCTTTCTTAATCGACTATCTCCGAGTCTTGAGAGAGTTGTTTTGCCAATGAGAGAGCCGGATTGATGTTGTTTGGGGGTGATACCTATATAGGCGGCAAATTGTTTGGCTGTTTGAAAGCACTGGATATCAGGCATTCGTGCCAGCACATAATAAGCAGTGAGTTTGCCTATGCCTTTGATAGAAAGTAACAAGTCCAATTTTTCTTGAAGTTGTTGATTATTGCTAATTAACTCATCAATTTGTTGTTGAATCGCTTTTATTTCTTGCTTACGTTTTTCTATCATTTTCTTTAAGCTTTTCTGTGCCGCACGACCTCTAATACTATGCAGTTGGTTTGTTAATTGAATAACCTGAACTTTCAACATATCCAATACTTTGGTTAATTCTTTGATTTCCTTTTGCTCTGCAGAGCTGGATTGATAAATGCGTGGTTCCATTCGTTGACAAAATTGAGCGGTGATTTTAGCGTCAATCGTATCATTTTTATTACGGGCTAGGCAGGCTTTAGCAAAACTCTTAACCTGGAAGGGATTTACAACACTGACGCGAACACCTTTCTCCACTAAGAAATCAGCAAGTCCCTCACTATAATGACCTGTTGCTTCCATGCACACCCAAGGAGATGATGCATATTGATTAAGCCATTTAAGGAAATCTTCATAGCCTTTCTTTGAATTTGAGAAGACAGCATGTTTATAGCGATTATCGATGCTTAGAGCACTATCAAATTTATCCTTGGCAATATCAATACCTACAAATTCATATGCACTCATGTTAATCTCCAATGGCTGTAAAAATACTTGGGGTTATTTATCGTTGACCAAGCTTGCAAATACAGGCTTACTTTGATGAGAGCGGCCTAAGATACTGTTCGGTCGATTGATAAGTGGGGAGAAGGTCCTAATCTACACATCAGGCTTTATGCCTTGCCTGGGTACAAGATCTCTTCTCCCATCCCAAGTGCCCTTGAGATTAAGCTTTTCTGCCCACTTTTTAAAGATACAAGCCTGGGTGGAGGTCCGAAGGACCGCAACCCGGGTTCACTTCGTTTCACCCGGCCTACATTGCTAAGAAATTCTTAAGCATTCTCCATTATACTAAGCGCCGTTTATCTTATTGTATCTGACTGATTGTCGATATAGGTGGTTATTTTGCAAGAGGGGTATTCCCGACTACTATTCCCTTCGCAAGCGTAACTTAATTTGTCATAATTGATTATTAATGTTTTTTGATTTTTTACATGTCACATACACTGCATCCTTATTATTTGCAAACCATGGGCGTGGACGTTTGGCTTGAACGCAAACACTCTTCTTCCTGCACAGCTCAGTTATCACATTTAGCACTACAAGTGGCCTCCTGTGAGCGATGTGTGTTACATAAAACACGCAGCCAAACAGTATTTTCTCGTGGGAATCCTCAGGCAAAATTAATGATTATTGGGGAAGCCCCAGGCTTTTATGAGGACAAACAGGGTCTACCTTTTGTGGGGAAGGCCGGTATGTTATTAAATCAAATGCTGCAAAGCATTGGTTTAACTGAGAACGATGTTTATATTGCTAATGTTTTGAAGTGCAGGCCCCCTGAGAATCGCGATCCCAAACCGGAAGAAATTTCTCAATGCAGTTCTTATCTGACCAGACAAATTGAATTAATTAACCCACACCTCATTCTTGCACTCGGTCGATTTGCTGGCCAGTTTTTAATGAATCAATTACTACCTCTCAATAAGTTGCGTCAGCAGATTCACAAATACAATAACTTCCCGTTTATGGTGAGTTATCACCCAGCTTATTTATTGCGCAACCCCATCGATAAGAAAAAAGCTTATATTGATCTCAGGGCTGTAAAACAATTCTTAGCGGAAAAATCGTGAAAAAGATGCAAGGTTTGACATTCTTCGAGTTAATATGCTGCTTGATAGTGTTAGGTCTATTGTTTCTTATTAGCCTTCCGTCTGGTGTATTTCTTCTTACCAGGAATCAATTAGAGACTGTGGAGAATGAAATAACGATGGCAATACATTATGCCAGAGATATGGCTTTACTTCATGGAAGTCGCTTGGCTTTAGCCCCCTTGTCAGGCACTGAGGATTGGTCTTATGGCATGATTCTTTTTGTTGATAACAAGAACCACAAATACCAACCAGGGGATCAGGTTATTCATCAATGGCAATGGCATCATCCAAGATTGCGAGTGAGATGGAGGGGGTTTCAATCGAATGCTTACCTTTTATTTTCTAGCGATTTAAAACATGCGGCTACAACGGGACATTTTGCTCTCCTCACCGCGCAATCTAAGCAGGTAAAATTAGTGGTTAATCGATTTGGCCGAGTGAGCAAGCAAGCTGTAGAGTGAGTTAGGGGTCTATTGCTTAAATCATCAAGTTTTTATCGCTTGACCTTTAGATATCGAATTACCGTGGCTTGACCACGGTATCCATGATCATTGAAGCTCTTTGGATACCGTGGTTAAGCCACGGTAATTCGGTTTTTGGATAATAGTTCTTTAGCAGAGCAAATACTATATAATCTTACCATTTTTATTCAGGCAACCTATCAATCATGCTCATTGAAGCCACAAAACTACTAACATTCGCTTGCAGTCCACCTGCAGAATTGTTACCTTGGCTTATATATGAACAATCGTTAACTGACAAACTAAAAAGGGAGGTAGGGGAAGCCAAGCTAAGCGTTCTTAAGCAACGCTGGAATAGTCCAATCTGGTGGGATAGATTTATTTTAGACTTATCCCCTTCACAATTAGTGATTCATCGAGAAATATTGATGTGTGCTAATGATACAACTTGTTGGTACGCTAGAACGATTATTCCTGAACATTCTTATCAAGCTAATCCTGGATTTTTTGCCAGATTAAAGCAAGAATCTTTAGGGAGTATCATTTTTAATACGGCTGCAGTTAAACGTCATCAGATGTTTTATTATCCTGTTAATTCATCTTCCTTAGAATATCATTGGTGTTGTGATTTCTTGACAGAGCGATGTGATTATCTCTGGGCCCGGTTATCCGTGTTTTCATTAATGAAAGATGATCCATTTTATCTTGTAGAAATACTTTTGCCTGGCGTAATAAGGATAAGATGTTGAACTGGCGAGCCTATTTAAAATTAATGCGTTTTCATAGGCCAATAGGCATTTTGCTCCTATGGTGGCCGACTGCTTGGGCGCTTTGGCTTGCTCATCAGGGTAGCCCTCCTCTGCCATTAATTGTTTTATTCCTGCTAGGCACTATTTTCATGCGCGCGGCGGGCTGTGTGGTGAATGATATTGCTGATAGACACATTGACCTGCATGTTCAACGCACAAAAAACAGACCTTTGACCGCTGGGGACGTGGGTTTGCTTGAAGCTTTGGTTTTACTTTGTATGTTACTGTTTGTTTCATTGCTGATTTTGCTGCAATTGCCCAAGGTTTGCTTTTATTACGCTTTAATGGCCGTATCTATTACTGTTTTATATCCCTTCTGTAAACGCTTTCTCCAAAGCCCACAGCTTGTTCTTGGCATCGCGTTTTCAATGGGTATTCCAATGGCCTATGCGGCTTCAAATCGTATGCCCGACAAAACAATGTTAATCTTATTACTGATTAATTTCCTGTGGATTATCGCTTATGACACGGAATATGCGATGGTTGATCGTGAGGATGATTTACGCATTGGTGTCAAATCGACTGCCATTCTCTTTGCCGCTTATGACAAGTTGATTATTGCTATCTTGCAGTTCCTATTTCATTTTTGCTGGCTGCCTCTAGGCGTGATGTTGACGTCATTGTCATTTTGGTTTTGCTGGGGAATTGCGGGCTTAAATTTACTCTATCAACAAAAGCTTCTAAGCAAACGTAAACCAGCAGATTGCTTAAGAGCATTTTCATCCAACCATTGGTATGGGTTAATAATGTGGATTGCTATTACTACAGTGTGGCCGCCTAATTTTGTATTATTTTAATGCTTACTGATAGAAATGAGGCATGCGAGGATGCACACCAGAGGATATATAGGCAAAAGGAATTTGAATGCAAACAACAATTAAATCAAATGGGAATACTGAAGAGACATCACCTTGGTGGCGAAGAGCCGTGCTGATTACCATGGCTATTGGATTTTCAATTCTTCTTTTGCTCACGACCAAGGTCTATCAAGATGCGCCTCCAATTCCTGAAAAGGTGATGAATCCTCAGGGCAATGTGCTTTTTGGTAAAAAAAATATTATGGCCGGGCAGGCCGTTTTTCTCAAATATGGTTTGATGGACAATGGTAGCGTTTGGGGGCATGGTGCTTATCTTGGTCCGGATTTTTCAGCAAACTATTTACATAATTTGACGCAAACAATGGATAAAACTATCTCCGAAAAGCAGTATCAGCGGGCATTTGACCAACTCAATGAGGAAGAACAAACGATTGTGCGTTCTCTCACTCGTAGCGCACTAAAAAAGAATCGTTATGATCCCCAAACTGGCCGATTGATTTATACTGAAGGAGAAGCCGTATCCTATCATAACCAGATAGATTGGTGGGCGCGTTATTTTGCAAAATCGTCGGGGAATGGTGGTTTGCCAGCGAATTTTATTACAAAAGGTGATGAGTTAAATGATTTAGTAGCGTTTTTTGCCTGGACTGCTTGGGCTTCTGTCACAAATAGACCCGGACAGTCCGTTACCTATACCAATAATTTTCCCTACGATCCGCAAGCAGGAAATTTGCCAAGTGGCGCTGCTACTTTTTGGAGCGCCATCAGTTTGATCGCATTACTCGGCGGAACGGCTCTAGTGTTGCTGGCATTTGGGAAATTTGACTATCTGGGATGGAAGCGAAGTAAGGAAAAAATCCTTCCGCGATTTAAAATTGGCCAACCGACTTCCAGCCAAAGAGCTACAATAAAATTTTTCGTTATCGTGATGTTCCTGTTTTTGGCACAAACTCTGGTAGGCGGACTAACTGCGCATTACCGTGCGGAACCAGGCGATTTTTATGGTTACGATATATCAGAAATATTTCCAAGTAATGTAGTGCGTACCTGGCATTTACAACTCGCTATTTTCTGGATAGCAACCTCTTATGTGGCGGGTGCTTTGTTATTATCCCGTGAGTTAGGCGGTCGCGAAGCAAAATATCAAACGCAGCTTATTCATCTGCTGTTTACTGCGCTATTTATTGTTGTAGTGGGTAGTTTATTAGGGGAGTGGGCCGGCACATTTCAGTGGCTGGGCAAATACTGGTTTTGGTTTGGTCAGCAAGGTTGGGAATATTTAGAGCTTGGCCGTGTATGGCAGATAGGTCTTGCAATAGGATTGGTTTTCTGGCTAGTTTTGTTGGTGAGAAATATCATTCCAGTGTTGAACGACCCTGAATTATCGGAAATTTCTCGTTTGTTCTTTTTTGCAGCGCTTGCCATCCCGCTTTTCTATTTGCCCGCCATGTTTTTTGATAGTGCTACTCATTTTTCCATCGTAGATACCTGGCGGTTCTGGATTATCCATTTATGGGTTGAAGGGTTTTTTGAATTCTTCGTTACAGTATTGGTCGCTTTGATATTAATGGGGCTTGGTGTCGTGACTCGAGCAACAGGCACCCGCGTTATTTATTTGGATGCCATCTTGTATTTTGGCGGCGGAGTAGTGGGAACTGGTCATCACTGGTACTTTAATGGTCATAGCGAGGCTAACATGGCTTTAAGCGCTATTTTTTCCGCTATGGAAGTGATTCCATTAACACTGCTGACACTAGATGCTTGGGATTTTATCCGAGTCACCGAGATGGAGCGTTTACCTTCGGGTGAGCATGTTCATATTCCACATAAATGGACTTTTTATTTTATTATGGCGGTGGGTTTTTGGAACTTCGTGGGTGCTGGTGTTTTTGGTTTTCTCATTAATTTGCCTATCGTCAGTTATTTTGAAATTGGCACAATGCTTACACCTAACCATGGTCATGCCGCCATGATGGGTGTGTTTGGGATGTTGGCAATGGCCCTGCTTGTTTTTTCAATACGCCATGTTTCTAGCGACTCCCAATGGCACAAGCTGGAAAAGTACGTAAAAATTTCTTTTATTGGCTTAAATCTTGGTCTTTTTCTGATGTTGGTTTCCAGTTTATTCCCTGGCGGTGTTCTCCAATTATTGGATGTTTTAAATAATGGATATTGGCATGCCAGAAGCCTGGATTATACTGGCCAGAAATCCGCGCGACTTATTGAGTGGCTGCGGACACCTGCCGATTTAATCTTTATTGTGTTTGGAGTTGTGCCTTTGATGATTGCCGTGATTCGTTGTTATTTGAATACCCGAACTACGAGCTATTCGTAGTCGATAACGAATGGGAGGAGGATATCTAGTATGTACGCTTTTTTTCGGACTATTTTGATCACCTTCTTGTGGCTATCTTTATTGATCGTTCCCTATGCGCTGATTGCCTATGCTTGTTATGCAGGGCTGTGCGGCGGGCCAGAAGCAGAGGAAATGAGAACAAAAATAGGTGTGCAAATTTGGGGTTACTACATCTGGCTATATCCATTGATTGTATTCTTTTGTCTATATTTTTCTCGCAAATTTGCAAAAGGTACTATTCATTCAATGGTTATTTTAGTTATTCCTCTCATTTGTTTGCTTCCGGCAATCTATGCCCTATCTCAGGAGCGCAGTATAAGTAATAAATATCGTCAACAACAGGCAAAATATTACAGTGCGCAACCCAATGATTTTGTTTGTGCTTCTGGAAAATTTATCCGCTATGATCGGTCTGATCCCGGACATTTTTATTTTTTTGAAAGTCAATCTCATTCTTATGGTGTTTCGTGGGGGGTAACCTATTTTTACCAATATGAAGAACTCAAAAATTTTTTAGCTGCAAATCATATTGTTATCGAACAATGTAAGAATCAGAAAGGGATTCCTTTTCATCTTTAAAGCAAAATGTCACCAGACCCTAGTGCAAGTGTAAATTTTTTGCAAAATATACTGTATTATTAAAATACAATATCGTTTTATTCTTATAATTTTCCTCAATTAACAGCATGGGTTTTTAATATGTCAACTAATTCTGCAAAACCAGATATGGAAAAAGATGAGCGGGAGCGCGCAATTAAAACAAATCCCTGTGGCATTTGTCGTGCAAAGCGTCTTCCTGTTTGCCGTTGCCGTGGTGGAGGCGGTAGTGGAGGGGGAGGTGGTTCAGACTCTTCTAATGATCTAAAGGATGACGCTTCACGTGCGGGGAGTGCTCCGTATCATTTAGAGCTTTCGCCTGTTCCGGCACTTATAGAATACCTGAACGAAAGTCAGGTTTGGTTCCTAGAAGAAGATGCAGATCTGATTTTTAAATTTGAAAATCCTCTGTTGAAAATTACACTTGACATGGAGAATGGCTCATTGGTACTCCAAGGCAAGAAGGACTTAAAGGAAGATGAGCAAAACGACTTAGATGCGCTTTTTGATGCCATCGAGGATGAGTTAAATAACTTCAAGATGGAGCTAAAAGCAAAGAATATAGAAATCGGACCTATCACGATGGTGCGGGATCACAATACACTATCCATTAAGATTCCTAATCCTCAGTATTTTGATTTGTTTATTACGCGATTGATGAATAAAAATTTACTGCCACATCATCCAGATGCTGCCTTACAGCTACGAGACAAAAATGTGGGACCATCGGCACTTGTTCAGGCAGTGTTGTCAAATGAAGAAAACAAGCCAACAGCGCCAACGCCTTTTGATATCCGTCCCCGCCCAAAGCCCAAGGACTGAGGTATCGACTCATTTTATGTGCATCCTCGCTTTATGTCATCCCCGCGCAGGCGGGGATCCATCCTGATTAAAGCCTCATGCCATTCCAGAATAGATTCCCGCCTACGCGAGAATGACCCAGTTTAACAGTTTAATGAATGGTCCCGAATTTATCTACCAGAGCATCTAGTAAACTGCTTGCGCCAATGCGAAACCAAGATGGATCTAATTCACGATGAAGCATTTGCTTAGCGAGGCATATATAGGTACAAGCTTGCGCAGGCTGTCTGATGCCCCCGGAAACCTTAAAGCCACAAGGGCGTTTGCTATCGTGTATAGCCTTTAGCATGGCAAACGCTGCTGCAGGACTAGCCCCTTTACTTATTTTGCCCGTTGAAGTTTTCAAGAAATCGCAGCCATTCATGATCACTTCTGAACTTAACTGATAAATGCAATCTAAGTTAGGCAAAGCGCCTGTTTCTAAAATTACTTTGAAGGTTAGCTCATGCTTCTTACAATGAGAATAGACCTGCTGACATTGCGATAGCGCAAACGCTTGTTTTCCTGCTAAATAACTTTGGTAGGGGAAAACGTAATCTATTTCATCGATGATTGTATTTGCTGTGATTTCATCAATCTCTGATAGCACTTCTCTGGTTGTTGCATTACCGGTAGGAAAGTTAACCACTGTAGCAACTTTGATGGGCTCTGCAGGAGCAAGCAGCTGTATATGTTGTGGCAGAACACAGATAGCTGCCACATGATGGGTACGAGCCTTATGCTTAAGAGACTGTATCGTTTGAGCAGTAGCTGCTTCATTAAGTAAAGTTAAATCAATCAATGAAATGGCTTTAGATTTAAGCTCTACGGTATCCCAGGCAGCTTCATTCATGGAGCCAAGAGCCGCTAAAAATTGGCTTTCGAGAGTCATGCTAAGTTCTCGATAAAATGTTTGAGCAGGCGATTGAGTTTTTCGGCGCCCTTAGAGGCCATAAGGACTACCGCTTCATGGCTATGGCTAGTATGGGCAAGACCGGTTGCATAATTTGTTATCGTTGCAATGACCGCAACTTTCATTCCGCAATGATTAGCTACTAAAACCTCAGGTACGGTTGACATTCCCACAGCATCAGCCCCAAGAATGCGAAATGCTCTGATCTCGGCGGCGGTTTCATAGTTAGGGCCTAGGACTGAAAGATACACACCTTGATTGAGAGAAATGTTTTCTTTATGGGCAATATGCAATAAATTTTCTCGAGTCTCTTGATCATAGGCATTATCTAAAGGGAAAAAGCGAGGACCAAATTCATCGTCATTCGCACCAACCAAAGGATTCCCAGGTTGCATGTTAATGTGATCCGTGATTAACATCAATTCACCTGGGCCAACGTCTTCACGAAGTGAACCAGAAGCATTGGTGGCAAAAAAATACTCACATCCGAGCAATTTCAGGGTGCGCACATACGTTTTCACCGCGTCGTAGCTATTTCCCTCATAAGTGTGAGCACGTCCTTGGAGGCACACTACACCCACTCCTGACAAATACCCCAAAACCAGCTTCCCCCCATGTCCCTGTACGGTCAGTTTAGGAAAGCCTGGTAGTTCTTCATAAGGAATGGAAACGGCATCTTCTAATTGCTCAGCAAAACTGCCCAAACCTGATCCTAAGACAATTCCTATAACCGGCTTGAAGTGAGGAACCTTTTTCTTTATTTGTTCCGCGGCTAAATGGGCGGAAGTCATATTTGTTTGCGTCATGGTTGTTAGTCCTGCTTAAGGTTTAAATCTAAAAGCATTGGGTAATAATTCATCAATACGCATGGATTCTATTACACTCTCCCCATTACATAAATGAATTGTTGTCTCTGGTGTAGAAAACTCAAAAATTCGCTGACGACAAGCTCCACATGGTGAGCAAATAACATGAGCATTGTTGAGCACAACAAGATGTTTAATTTTTCTTTTTCCTGCTGCAATCATCTGGCTAATGGCTGATGTTTCAGCACAAACAGACAGGCCATAGGCGGCATTTTCCACGTTAACGCCGACATAGAAATTGTCATCTTCACTAGATAAGCATGAAGCCACTTTGTAATTGGAGTAGGGTGCATAAGCATTCTCCAAGACTTCCCTTGCATGCCTTATCATTGCTTTTGTTAACTCGACCATGTATTACTCCTAGATAGGTGGGAGACTATACTCATTATCAATTGGGCTTACAAGTCTAGGGTATCGTTATCTCTGCCTCTAAAAATTTGCGTATCTGGCTGCTTGCATTAACTGTACGCATCAGTAGATCCTGGCTGCAAGCAGCCAGGCTACGGTAGTTGATGAATTCCTACCTTGTATAATCATTTATAATTAACACATATTGTATAAGGAAATACATATGGACGGACTACAACAATTTAAATATGAACCATGGCCTGAGCTACCTTATAAAGATTTTGTGCCAACAGCATATTTATTGCATATGGGCATGCAGGTTATTGGCAAATTAAAATTAACCACTCCATTTGAACCACAATGGGCAAATGTCCCGCTTTGGATAACCAGTCGTGGTCTCACAACGGGCCCGATTCCATATGACACAGGAATCTTTTCAATAGACATTGATTTCATTGCTCATATAATTATTTGCACTACCAGCTGGCAATCTATGAATGAATTTAAGTTGCACTCCATGTCTGTGGCTGAATTTACGCAATCATTGTTTAAGCTATTGTCTGAGACGGGTATAAAAATAGAAATAAATCTTATGCCACAGGAAATTGCCTCTCCCATCCCTTTTAATAAAGACACAAAACAACGGACTTACAGCACGACACTTGCTAACGCATGGTGGCGAATCTTAGTTAGTTCATATCGGGTTATGCAGCGATATCATGCGAAATTTAATGGTAAAACACCGCCTATTGGTTTGATGTGGGGCACTTTTGATTTGAGAGATGCGCGTTACCAGGGAGTTTCTGTTCCTACCACAGGAATCAATGCCGAATATATTCGTCGAAATGCAATGAATGAAACTCAGATTGAAACGGGATGGTGGAGTGGAAGTGTAAACTATCCTCGCCCGGCATATTATTCATTTACTTACCCACAACCAAACGGAATTGAGCAAAGTCAGATCAAACCTGCCGCCGCACGATGGGATAGTTCCATGGGTTTATTTATACTTGATTATGATGACGTCCAAAAATCTCAAAACCCCGAAGAAGACTTGTATATGTTTTTGGAATCCACCTATAAGGCAGGGTCAGAGCTTGCACAATGGGAAAAAGAACTTGTTGGTTCAGGAAGACCTGTCTAATAACCTGAATTAGGTATAGCAACCTACTTGTCTTTAGTTACGCACGCTTGCCGAAAGGTCAGTTTAGTATGGAATCGGTACTACCCAATTAGGTTGTAGCTTATGATAAATATCTTTCTCTGTACCCGTATCATCAACGGGAGTAGTATCCATATAGCCACTTTGATCGAAGGTTGTTGTCGATTTGTCATTGCCTGTTAGAACGTTATTTTGTGGTGGGCGATTAAAAGGACTCAATTCATAGCCTTCCTGCAAACTCGGATAAAAGAGAATGCTTGGATTCTGTGGGCTCGTGCTATTTGGTTGAAAACCAAAAGCTGCACTAGCAATGATCAAGGTTGCAAGTGGAAGAACTCTTTTCATCACGTTTCTCCAAATGACTCCCTAATTTAACTATAGTTGAAATTTTAAAACCAGGGGCCGTTTCCCAAGGTACTTTCTCTAAGCAAAAACCTCAGGAATTCCCGTTGTTGCAAAATGAGAGGGATTGTTGCCTAAGTTATCGTTGCTGGGTAGGTTGTCAAAAAAGGTGAGCGTACTTTTGTCTTTTGTTCCGTAAATAGGGTTTCTGGGAACGTTGTATTCATCCTTAGCATGGAAGAGTTTTTTAGAGTTGCTGGTTTCCTTCGGTGGATATTTTTTAAGAAATTGTGAATACCGTTCACGAAGAGCTTTAAGCTTTTTAGCGGTTTCTAACTGTGTTGCTATGGTCTGTCCACTAAGAACTGGGGTCTTAATTTTCTCTGAATGCCCAACAGGGTGGGTATAATCGGTCTGTGCATCGCAGAAATTAACCAAATTTGAGGATTTTTTTTCGCCACCAAAACCATAATGCCACCAGCGTTTGAAAAAACAAATAACACTAAAAAACCAAGAACTTAAGTATTTACTTAATTGTCCTTCTACCTTAGCCTCAAGTTGTATTTTTTGTAAGAGCTGTTCATACGATGCGTTTGATTTGGAGCCAGTTAATAATTCACAACATTGCTGCACAAGCTGATACTTTTTTTGCAAACCAAAGTGCTTTATCAGCTCAATTTCCATTTCTGGCGATTTCTCTTCTTTTTTACTGTACTTATATGTATAAAATTTAGCCATATGAGTTAACATCGTGCGGTCTAATAATTGCGGATGATCTGTAAAAATTTCCTCAAGGATCAAAAATAGGGAACTACTTATATCCCTTTGTGGGAATTTTGCCATGACCTGGGAAACAGCTTGGCGTTTTTTCGGATCGCTTCGCAATGGCTTGGCTGCAAAATAGTCCTTAACCAATCGTGTTAAAGCCTCAGGTTTACCAGAATAGTTCAGCAAATAAGCACTAATTGCTGGTAAAGCGGTTGTAGAGTCGCTTACATTCCAGCTTTGCTGACAGAGTTGTTTCCAATCTATTAACGCCTGATTTTGTTTGAGTAGTTGTCTTAATTGTTCATTTTCTTGATGTTTATCATCAAACCAGCTTTTGAACTGGGAAACAATACCGTCAATGGTATTTCTAATTGCTGTTGGCAAATAATCTCTTGCAGCAATCGCATCAAGGTAGGAACGTTCAATAATTTTCCCAGCGATAGTCTCATCAAGCCGACCTTTATTATCATAAAACAATTCTACTTGACCAAAATTGGCGCAACGGAAAAGCAGCTGACTGATTAACTTATTGCCCATGTGCAGATTGGCATCGGGATTTTGGGGTTGACGTAGATGGCGGCTAACGAAACGGCTTACCTGCTGCAATTCAGGACTGGACCAGGCGAATTTTTCTGAATAACGCAATTCGGTCTCTTGAAAAATTTGCTTACGTTGTTTGGCAAGGATAAGCAGAAGCATGCGATACTGCGAGCTTCGCGACCAATCTTTTTGTTCATTCACACTTTTGATAAGTGGTATACAATGGTGTTTCCAAAAAAAACCACTCAGATTTTCCCCTAACTTAGAATCAATCTGATCAATTGTGGTGTCGTCACGGCCATTAAGAAATGAGTTCCATATGATTTTACTGCAGGCTTCAGAACCAATTAAGCTGTTAAGGATGGTATCATAAGTGGTTTCCGTGATGTTTTTCTGTATAAACGTTCGCTTTTGAAGTACCGTTAGGGCATTACTTAGTAATTCAGGCTGTGAGTGGGTATGGGCAAAATTGGCAAATAACTGCAAACCATTCTTAAACCACGGTGCAGTATGATATTTTAAAAGATAATTAGCCAAAAGCTGTTCAATACTATTGTGTGCAAAAAATGAAAACACGGCGTTTTGTCGTTTAGAATCAAAGAGTTCATCGCGCTGGACTTCATCATCTAATATCGCTTCAAAGAGTTGTGCCGCATTGTCTTTTGATTTCATTTTTTCTAACAGGCTAAAGGTATCATTCGCAGAGTGTTTTTGCACAATCACCACAAGGTTGTCTTTGTGAATTATTTTTTTAGTGTCTGTTAAGTGTGCAGAGATTTGTTCTTCAATCCAAGCATGCTTATCAGCTTCACTGTTTGCGTATAGTTGCCCAAGGGTATTTTCAGTAAAAACGTCCGTCATCAGTAATTCAAGAGCGGCAGGTGATTTGCTTAATTGCTCCGCAGGAACTTTGGCGATTAACAAGGCGCTGGTTTCCTTCTGAAATAAATTTTCCCGCTTAACTTCCCCAGAACTGGTCAAATATCCGATCAGACAACGAGTATCATCATAAAGTGGCATTCCAGCATAGGAGCCATGAACCTCCAGGAGTGAACGGGGCTCATCTTCAATAAACGTCATGGCATGATTACCCTCATTTAAAAAGCCAATTTGAGTACCTTCAGCATCATGGAGCGTAACATGTGTTTTTCGAGTTAACTCCGTTTGCTCGAAATTTTTATGGGGTAAATAATAGGAAAGCCATTTGAGTAGCGTATCTTGGGCTTTCTCCAGGTCACCTTTATTGCGAGAAACACGGCCAACAATAAAATCCGCCACCTTAAAGAGAAAATCGGAACGTAAGCTGGTTAAACTATTGTTGTAATGGGTATATAGAACATCCAAAGCAGCCTCAGCCATTTCAGGATTACTTTGTTTTTCCGCTATACACTGATCTTCCAATTGAGTAAGTAAAGCACGGATACTATCGTCAGCACGAAACTCCAGAAGGCGTTTTCTTTTTTGCAGGAAATACTCTCGACGCTTGGGATCGCTAACCGTGATCGATTTTTCAAGCCGGATCATGCTCTGCTGGTGATGTTCATGAAAGGCTAGTTTTGTTTTCAGCCAGTGATTCAGTTGGTCAAACTCATCTTGTTTTAATGTTAGTGAAATAAGGCGATAACGATCAAGTAATGCCTTAATAACCTGTGGGTTACTAGCTGCTACAAAACGAGGCGAGGTTAACAGGCGTTGTATCCATATCCCACTAAAGGTCATGTCCATGAGGTCGCTCTCATTCGCTCTGAGAATATCTTGGGCAATTGCCACCAGCGAACTTTCACCAAGGAGACTTAAATCTTGTTGGCCAAGCTGACATTTAATTTGTTCCAGCATTTGTTTGTTGGAGGTGGATTGCAATTGGCAAAAATTAGTCAAAAGCAGTCTACAAGCGTGGTCGTGAGAAGGGTCATCACTGTTTAAGCCCGCCAGACAGTGAGCAACCAAATGTTCTACCAGTGGTGATGGCATTTGCGATATAGCTTCGTTTATCGTTTCGACGTTCATTTTTTTCATTAAGTTGCTTAAAGAAAGGAGAAATGAACGGCTTTCCATCGAGGGATTAGCTTGCAGTAAATTAGAATAAGAGGAGATCAATAAGTTGAACGCTTTTGCACTAGGACTAACATGATACTCTTCAATGACGCTATCCAAAGCAGCTAGACGGGATCCAACGGGTTCACGTTCTCGTAGCAATCCTGCTTCAATAACTCTATAAGACATGGCATGAATAGCCTGTTTTTCTATGGCCTCCAGTTTATGCTGTAACCATAGAGATAGATCTTCACCGAAAGCAAGTGGATTTTGCGATTTGAGGATGTCCAAAGGAATTTGCTGCCTTTTTGCTTCCAAGACATACGTTGCAATATTTCGAATATCAAACAATTGGGGAGAAGAGCAAAAAGCTACAAATTGATTAAGGATTTCTTCCTTGGTCTCATAAAAAATGGTCAATAACTCACTAAGTTCAAACGTTGAAAGATTAAGTACTTGAAGATCTAATAAAAGAAGCGAAATGTTCTCTCTTACAATCAGTATTTCATTGGTCTGTTGATTAACTTTAACCCAATTCTGTTTGGAGGTTGTTTGTAGTAGCTCTGGCATCTTGTCAAGTAAAAGGTTTTTATGTGAAGAGCTGCCATAACGTTGCACTCGCTCGCAAAGTAGTGGGAGTAGCTGAGCGCGATCTGGATTGCCTAAAACTCCCTCTAAAATACGCTCCTCACATTGACTGATTATTTGTGTTTTTTTCGAGCATTGAGTAGCCATGGTGACCGTGAACTCTGTGGAAAATACTTGTGGATCAGGTTCGAAAAATGGCGTTACATCACTTCCATCTCGCTCGGTTGCAAATTTATTGACCACGTTTGTTGCAAATTGATTACTATCGGTGTCAATTTGTTGCAGAATGACAGTGATTTGATGACAAAGCGAATGGACATTATCCGCAGAAATTAAGTTGTCAAAATGACTATATTCTTGTGGAAATTTATTTCTTAAATCCAAAACCTCGCTGCTATTTTGCAACGCTCTTTTAACAGTATCAAAATTTAGTTCCAGTTTTTTTAAGACATCTGCAATATCTTCATTCCATACCAGACCGGTTTTTGCAAGATGAGTCTGAAATAATTTCGTAGCCAAATCATCTAGAGTGACGGCTAATTTATTCAGGAACGTTTGCAGAGGCGTGGGGTTTTCTTTATCCAAGAGAGCAAGTAACTGTCTGGTTTGTTCTTGCATAGAATCGAGATGGTGGACTAAAGGAGCGATTGCTAGCCGTCTTCTTTTATTTTCAAGGTTGTAAATCCAATTGGAAAAGCTTAAGTTGTTTTGAGTAGGGGAAGGTATTAAAACGGGTGCTAATGTGCCAAGAATCACGCGCTGCGGCTGTAGTGTATTCTGTAGGTTACCAATTATCTTCTGTACATCCGCCGGCGTTAAGGTCGTAAGAAGTTCAATGAAAGCTCGATGATTTTCATTCTGGCTTAGCCATTCAGAATTGCTAGCGAACTCCATAAGCAAGTCATGCAATAAGCCATCACCTATGATGACGGTTTTTTTTCTGTAATTTGTGCAGAGGAGTTTTGCTTTTTCTTTGAGAGAACTATTTGTGATCAGACTTTTTTTAATATGTGTTTTTACCCTGGGATGACAACTGATATTTAGCATTTGCTGAAACTCAGCTTGATTTATTGATGCGCTTTTACTGAATAGTTGCAATTCATTATCTAGCTTAGCAAATAGCCCTTTTATTTTTTCTTCATCAACAGGATCTTTTTCCAGCAATTTTTCAATGGTTAAAACAATAAGCGAGGGGTTAAGTCGTTGTTCATTACAAATCAATAAGGATTCAGCGGGTAAGGATGCGGCTAGTTCTCTGAGAATTATGGCTGGTAGAAGGAATAATGGTGAATACTTAAAGTGAATAGCAGCAATGCTTTGGAGAGGATCGTCTTGCGGGCTTAATTCTCTGATAAATTTATAATAAAGCTGATGTTCTTCAAGCGTAAATCGAGAAAAAATAGCAGATTGTACTAATCCGCGAGACAATACCAATTGCAATTTTTTTTTGCCATTGTCATCTAAATTTATAGAATAAAGCAATGAAAAAAAATGACATGGCGTCATGGAAAAAAGTAAAACGACAAGCTGCAATTGGATTGCATTTGCCTCAAGATAGGTCGCATCACCGTTTAGCTTTTGTAAGCTTTCTAGAACAAAGGTTTTGACAGCTTGAATCAGTGTTTCCTCGCCTGTTTTTGATAATAAATCGGCTATCGTAAACAGCAGAAAAATAAAACAGTCATTTTTTTGAAAACAATAATCTTCAATTTGAGTTGCCCAGGTGTTACTTTGGCTTGTCTGTTGTAATGCTTGACCTAGGTCGTGATAACTGGGCGTCGGTTTAGTTATTTTAGCAAGTGAATGAACGAGTGCTTCACCAATAATTTCAGGATTTATTTTCGAGTTGGTAAATGCTTTTAAGACCTGCAAGAAATTGCTTTTTAGTGCCTCGTCAATTGGGGTTAAGTTTCTGCTATCTGGCTCTGGCAATGCCCCCATTTCCAATAGCAGTGAGACCAATGATGCAAGGCCTTTGGACGCGGCATGGGAGAGAAGTGTTTTTTGCTCGCTGAAACGACAATGGACAATTTCAGGGTTTTGACTGAGCAACTCTTTAATCCAGCTTTCATATTGAGGGCCTTTATCCACAGCCTGATAAATATAGTGATAGATTTTTAAAGCCAGAAAGACATTCAGTGTGGGTTGATGGCCTTGTTCTTTAGCGAGATCCATCATGGTCCTGGATTGAGAATAAACGGTATGATCGATAGGGGCATCTGGGTGTTCAACAAAAAAAGTAATCACCTCCGTATTATTGTTTTGTGCTGCAAGGTGCATAGCCGAATAAAACTGTGATACGGAGACAGCAGACAGTAGAGGCTTTAGATTAGGAACTTGGTAAATTGCTTTGGCTATTGTTGTTGCTACCGCCATGTTATCTTTGCGTTGGAAGGCAAGCTCTAAAGGGGTATTATGAGAGCCGTTACTTGCCTTTTGCATTAATAAGCTTTTGATTTCTTGTTCGCTTAATTTTTGCATTAAAAAAAGTAAAATTTCGCTAACAACGTTCTCTGATTGTGATTCAAAAATGCTATGCAGCAAATTGCTGCTACTTCCAATGAAGTAGCCACCTCCAAAAACCAATCTAGATAGATAACCACTCTCAAATTTAAACAGCAATTTTAAAGCCGCGAACGCTAGCTTTTCTGGTGGTCGTGTTGAAAAAAAATCGATTAAGGCATCATGAGTCGTAGCTGGGAAAGGGGATGTTTGAAAAAGGCCAAATAAAACCTGCTTATCAAGGGTAGATAAGGTCTCAATAAGACAAAGAGAAGCTGCTTCATCCGCAAAATTTAACAGACGAATGAAATGATTAAAATCGCGCTTATAAAAATCTCCGAAAAGGCTATCTATGATGTTTTTTTCATTCGTGAACGTTTTCACTTTTTGTATGATTTGCGCTCTTGATTCTGCGGGAGCATATTTCATCACTGTTTCCATGACCCATTCGTTGGCTCTAGGATCACTGTGATGCTGACTGGATTTAGATAGGAAACTAACAATTTCCGTATCTTGACATTCAAGAAGAGCGTTCGTTAATTCGTGGCAAACTGCAGTTGGTGCATAGACATATACCGTATTTAGCAAAAGATCGAATGTCAAACCGCTAGGCAGGATGTAGGTTGCTCTCTCAAAATCTGGAAAACGTCTATCGTAGGCGTGTTGCTTGGTAAATAGTTGTGTTTGATCTTGAGCATCATCTGTAAGATGAGCAAGAAGGATATTTTTTAGACGTTCATTGCTTAAATTTTGTATTGCTTTCCTAGCTTCCTCGCTAATCTTGCTCATAATAGACATCCTTATTTATTAGGCAACTTTTTTATCCTTTGGACAGACTCTCTCATCATTTTATCTGAAACCTAAGTCTAGGCAATAAATATAACGGCGTCATTCTTCATGTCCAAAGAGCATTATACGAGCTGATGTATCCCCATGAAATTGAAACCACTACGTACCGCGCTTTATGCGCGGTATCCATTCAACGATCTTCACAAGCCCGCAGAATGGATTCCGCGGACAAAGCCGCGGAACGTAGGCACTATATAAGCATTATGTGCTTTATTTAAAAACAATAAGTTATCACAAAAATTTGTGGGGATAAGTCAGATCCCGAGGAGCATTATGAGGATGGCAACTTTCTTTCCCCTAATGCTACAGGTCAAAGGATAAGTTTAACTCTGACGAGGATTTTTCAGGACTAATGGTGGGTGGTTTTGTCCATAGAGAGGTATGTTTTTCGTTCTTGGGGCTTTGAGACACGTGTTGAAGCTCATCAGATTTCCTCGGAGAACCAAGGGTTTCGGTAAATACCTCATAGCTTTCTTTGTGAGGGATGTCAGTCGAATTGAAGTTATATTCTACCCAACAGTAGATGGCAACAGATCCTAAGCAACCGCCGAGGGTAGTTGATGCTATAAATGCTATGAGCGCTGCCGGGGGAAAAAATAAGGAAATAGTGGCTGCTATGGCTGGTGTCAGTGTCATTAATGTGCTGACGCAGGCACAGCGCACATAGGCACTTTGTTTGGTTCCTGAGTATTCGTCATCGTCTTTAGGTGGATTTTTTTGTTTGTGATACTCAGCGATACACCATACCGCATTGCTTAGGAAGAACAACCAACTTGCTGGCACAAGGGCGGCAGGAACCAAGATTCCTACGATGCAACAGGCAATAGCGGCTGCTCCTATTACTGCTGCAATGATGTGCTGATCCTTAACTTCTGCAAAACCATACCAATGGTCTTTTTGCCGCGGATAGTTAGGGTACAACTGACAAGCAAGCAACCATAGTCCATAACCAATTGAATAAAAGAATAAAGCACCAATATTCGACAGAGCCGACAACAGACTAAAAGGTGAGTATCGTAGCTGCGCGACTACAAAGCCTAAGGAAAAAAAAGCACTGCTTGCAGTGTCTAGTCTGTTAGCTTTTTGCACTGAAGAAAATATCCAAAAACAATTCACGCTATCTTAATGAAACCATAGGAAAAAAAACAAGCATGTTTTTAAAAACTTTAGGGATGCCTTGCTTGATTAGTTTTTCTTCAGGGGGTACGTTGGTCTTGGATAGACAAGATTTGATTGAGTAATTTGCTCGACAGCAGTAACTCCAGTTAAAGCCATAGCAATGCGCATTTCATCGGCAAAGATATTCAGCAAATTTTCGACACCAGCTTGCCCTGCTGCCGCCAAAGAGTAGACGGCAGATCGTCCAATCAGTACGGTTTTTGCACCAAGAGCCAGCATGCGAACCACATCAAGGCCTGAACGTATCCCAGAATCGACTAGAACAGTAAGGTCATTGCCCACAGCGTCTACTATCGCAGGTAAGGCGTTTGCTGTTGACAATACCCCATCCAGTTGGCGACCGCCATGATTGGAAACAATGATGCCATCCGCCCCAAATTGGATTGCCTCCTTTGCATCTTCGGGATCCAGGATACCTTTAACTATCATTGAACCTTTCCAGAAATTGCGAATCCATTCTAGATCTTTCCAGCTGATGGATGGATCAAAATTTTTAGTCAACCAGCCAATATAATTTTCCAACCCTATGGTTTTGTGCAAATACGCTGAGATATTCCCAAGGTGATGTGGACGTCCCATGAGTCCAACTTTGAGAGCCCAACTGGGTTTTCTAATGGCTTGAAGGATGCGTCTTCCCGTTGCGAAGGGGCCAGACATTCCTGAATGCGCATCACGATAGCGAGCGCCAGGCATTGACATATCCACTGTAAAGACAAGATTTTGCACGCCAACAGCTTG
Organism: Legionella lansingensis; assembly: GCF_900187355.1. Taxonomy (NCBI): domain Bacteria; kingdom Pseudomonadati; phylum Pseudomonadota; class Gammaproteobacteria; order Legionellales; family Legionellaceae; genus Legionella; species Legionella lansingensis. The sequence continues at coordinate 1,178,929 of NZ_LT906451.1, forward strand.
CGCTCTTTCAAGTACATTCTTCATAAAGCCGCGGTCTTTAAGCACATACAGCTGAAACCAGATAGGCTGTGAGCTTTGTGAAGACACTTCTTCTATAGAGCAAACGGATACCGTGGATAATGTGAAGGGTATACCTTTGTTAGCAGCTGCTTTGGCCATTTGCACCTCTCCGCGCTTCGCATACATGCCGGTAATACCTACTGGGGCTAATACGATAGGCATTGCTAGCTTTTGTCCAAATAATTCGGTTTCGAGGCTCAAACTGTCTATGTTTTTTAGAACACGCTGTCGTAGGGTAACTTTTTCAAGATCCGCGGTGTTAGCTTTTAACGTATGTTCAGCATAGGAGCCACCATCAATATAATCAAACAAAAAACGCGGCAGTTTGCGTTTTGCAGCTTCTCGATAATCAGAAGCAGATGAAATGATCATGAGGTAAGCTCCTTGCTTTCTTTCGAAATCCCATATTGTTCATGATTTAATACCACATACCTGACAAGATTGATAAAAGCCCACGATCGAAAAGTCATCGCTGGCTAAACGCATGAGTTCTTGTCTTTGTTCTTCCCAATCTGCCTCACTTTGGTCATGAAGAAGAGCGGTCTTTTTATAGGCATCATGACCATCGACTAACCTCTTTTTCTGTTTATATGTAATCAATAAGGGCTGTACTAGCTTTGCATCTCGAATAGTGAAACCTGATTTTTTCATCCAATAATAGAGTTTCATTCCAAACTCACCATCACGATGAGTCCCTTCTTTTTCTTCCTCAGGGAGGAGGGTTGGTGGGCGATTATATTGCCAGGCTTTTGATGGGGGATAGGCAAATCCTGCACTGACAATCCCCTCTTCAGCGATATAAATTCCCTCTTTGTTTAAGGCTTGATAAAAAAGGTTAATGGCTAGCCGTGGGCTATGCAAATGATGCAGCACAAAGCGACAATAGATGAAATCAAAATGTTCATTAAGTTGATTAAGCTCATAAATTGAAAGGACTTTAAAGCTAATATTTTTATCACTTTGCTGCTCGCAGTAACGGCGAGCACGTCCTAGTTGCTCTGGACTATTATCGATAGATAATACGTGGCCATGTTGGCCCACTTGACGTGCAAGATAGTGCGTCATTATTCCTGATCCACTGCCAACGTCCAAAACACGCATACCGGGTTGAATACCATTAACTTTAATAAATGCTTCAGTAGTGGAGTTGAAGGCGCTATCAAGGATCTCATAATCCAGTCCTTCCTCTGGGATCTCGAAATCATAGCTCTCATTATCTTGTTCAGTCATCGTTAACCTCCTTTCCACGAGATGGGATTGCTTAGCGGCATATCCCACTCTACACCTAAGTCTACAACCCTGATAAGATACACAACATTATCTTAAAAGGGGACAAGATATGAAAAGGGTTACAAGGTTAGTTCAGCGTGTTGGGTTATTTTTGCTTTCAGCAACGAACATTTTTGCCACACCCGGTATATCTTCTCTTGCCCCACAGCCCACAACATGTATTACATCGGTTTTCAGCTCAGTAGGTGACAGTCATTGGCAAAACATCACCTTAAAATTAACCAATAATTGCAATCAAGTCGTTGATTTTCAAAATGCAGTCATTACATTTAAAAACAAGATAGCATTAAACACGAGTTTTTGGGGGGATTTTGGCCCATTATCCTATCCTGATAATCAATTAAAAATAACTTCACAGCAAATCGAAGACTATTATTTAAGCACGTTAAACCTTCACTTCCCCAGTTATCCTGGAGCCAACAGCAAGTTACCCGCAGGATCAGCAATTAAGATTCAATATGGAGCAAAATCTGAAGGACACATCGGAGAGGCAAACGTTTATCTTAGTGCTCCCATCGCAGTGGGCAACATAGAGCTAACCAATGCATCAGGTAAGCCAACGAATGTTTCCCAGACATATGCACTGATTCATGTGACAGCAAATGGACAAACCATTAGTGATGTGCAGCTTCCCTGGAATGGGATGCAGACCCTTGTTGGGCTCTCCTCGGGCTCCTATAACATCTCTGCTGATCAAATTGTTGACGCTAACGGTACCGTCTATCAGGGAACTGCTACACCCAGTCAGGTAAGTGTTGTATCCGGTCAAACGGTCAAGTCAACAATCACTTACAACATGGTGCAGCAAACGGGAAAAGTAGTGATTCAATTGCAGCAACTACCCGACGAATTATTTGGCTATAGCAATAATCCTACTGTGCAGGTGACTGAGGTTGGTGCCAGTGGTTCTGCATCTGTTGCTGTAAATTGGGGCGAGTCAACAACAGTAGCCAATCTTAAAAATGGCAAAACCTATGCTTTCTCAACAGCCAACATTAACTATAACGGCTATAATTGTGAAGCGGTTTTCACGCCCGAAAGCTTAGTTGCCAGCGAAAACAGTGAGCCTACTACAAACTTGACCTACACTTGCACGCAAACTCCACAAAGCCTTGTCACGCTTAGTGTGAATGGCGCTCCTGCTAACCTATCTTCATTAAAGATTACTCTAATGCCCAATAACAACACAGCTCCAGTGATTCATACGATTGATCTTAATAACGGTAGTGGGTCTAGCAATATCTCACTAATAACCGGAGTTGTTTATAATGTTTCTTCCGACCCTGTGACAGGGTATACGATTAACTTTGACCCACAGCCTTTAGTCGCAACAGATAATGCAACCGAAATCATTACTCTAACAGAACAAACAAACAGCACTCCTGTTGGCCTTAATGGTCAGTTAAGTGTGTGTGGCACCAAACTTTGCAATGAACATGACCAACCCATTCAATTACGAGGAATGAGCTCTCATGGTATTCAATGGTATGGGTGGCAGGGTAGTAAAACCAGTAAAGTTTGTTTGACGACGGCCTCTTTAGACACCATGGTAAATTGGGGTGCTAGCGTGATGAGGATTGCCATGTATGTTCAAGAGGGAGGCTACGAAACCGACCCAGTTGCTTTCACAAAGCAGGTTAATGACTTAATTGATGAAGCGACTAAACGCGGTGTTTACGTCATCGTTGATTGGCATATTCTTAGTCCTGGCAATCCTAACCATAATCTTGAAAGGGCAAAAACATTTTTTACTGCCATCGCAAATGCGCATAAAAACAATAACAACTTGCTGTATGAGATCGCCAACGAACCGAATGGGGTCAGTTGGAGCACCATTAAGAGTTATGCTGATGCTTTGATCCCAGTCATTCGTGCGGTTGATCCTAAAACAGTTATTATTGTTGGCACCCCTGGTTGGAGTTCTTTAGGTGTCTCTGATGGCAGAACGTCACAAGATATCATTAATGCGCCGGTGAATTTTTCTAATATTATGTATGCATTTCATTTCTATGCAGCTTCACATAAAGATACTTACTATGCCGAACTGGATAGAGCCTCTGATGTCTTACCTATTTTTGTAACAGAATTTGGCACGCAAACATATTCAGGCGATGGCGCGAATGATTTTGTTATGTCCGATAGATATATGCAGTTAATGGCTACAAAAAAAATTAGTTGGTCTAACTGGAATTATTCAGATGATTTTCGCTCAGGAGCCATTTGGAAAACAGGTACTTGCCCCGGAGGAGCCTGGACAGACAGCAACTTAAAGCCTGCGGGAGTTTATATTAAGGCAAAAATTGGGGGATAGTTTTCCCCCTCACCCGCTGCGCTATGCGCGTCGACCTCTCTCAGAGGGAGAGGCATTTTCCCCTCTCCCTCTGAGAGAGGGTAGAGTGAGGGCATCAATTCTTGGACGCACTAAATATTGCTAGGCCCTGAGTACGAAACCAATTTTTGTCTTCTGTTAAGGCATATTTTTGCAATGCTGGAATATCTTGAATATTCTTGTAACCTGTGGTGACAAAGTAACGTTTGCCAATAATGTAAAACTCTTTGGTATCGCGAGAGGGGTTTATTAAGATGTGGCCTTTGGGAACAAGTTTGACGAGTTGTTCAATGAAATGCACGATCTCTGCCTCTTTCTCAATACCATTGCGAACCCCCAAAAGATAAGGTATGAAAGCAGTGTCAAATGTTTGTTTTTCCTCACTCTGGACGAGTTTATGAATTTCACCCACATAGAACTGTATATTCTTGTTCAATTCAAAATCACTTTGGACTTTAGATTGAATAGCCTTGCGCACGAGCGCTAGCATGTAGAAGAGGTAAGAGCGTCTTAATGATTGGGGATTAATCACCTTGAGTAAAGCATTCCGATATTTTCCGGAGGGTAAAGTGATCAGCGGGGGGTACCAACAGGTAAGCGCTGTGAGTAATTCACCAATTGAAGGATAAGGTCTATCGTTATCCTTGTATTCTCTATAGTTATAATATTTCTTAAATGCCTTTATCCACGCGATGGTAATTGGATCCTTGTCATAGATCGTAATCGATTTTGCTCCTGCTTCTGCGAATAAAAATCCACTATTCCCATACCCTGGAATGACTAAAATATTTTTTCCCTCAATATCTGTCCGGATGTTATATCGATTCTTTATATTTCCAAATAAAACGGATGATAAATACCTCTCTGCACCCATTGGATATATTTGGACTTCTTTGTTGTCAGATAGTCTTGTTACCCGTTTTTCTAGGATCCAATTTTTTTCTTGTTTACTGAGAGTGGTGATTGTCATTAAAGACCCTATTAATTAAGAGCTTGTTAATTAATTCTACTAAAAATGAACACTAGCCGTCATTTGCTACGCTGCGATGCTCGCAAATAACGTCTATTGTTCTATTTTTAGCGAATTAAGAAATTTGCACTATATTCTTTTTTAAATAGGTTTCACAGCCTTCTGCTGTCAACGGCCGAGAATAGTAATAGCCCTGAACACCATCAATACCTTGTTCTTGTAATATCTTGAGTTGTGTTTCATTTTCAACACCTTCGGCAATGACTTTAATATTTAATTTGTGAGCCATCGTAGTAATGGCACTGATAATGGTTTGATCGAGGTAATCTGTTTCACAATTCTTAATAAATGTCTTATCAATTTTTATTTTATTGACTGGCAAATGTTTTAAGTAGGATAAACCTGAATAACCTGTACCAAAATCATCCATGACTAGATGGATACCCATTTTTTGTAAGGCATCAATTTCATTATGCAAATTTTCATTGTAATCAATAAAAATTGTTTCTGTAATTTCTAACTCGATAGCCGAAGAATTTAATTGCGTTTCGCTTAAAATCGCAGAGAGGACATCGCTAAGGGAGTGACGAATAAATTGGATTGCTGACACATTGATGGCAATCGAACCTGACAGTATTTTTTTATCCCGCCATATTTTAGCTTGCTTGCAGGCCGTTTTAATAATCCATTCGCTGACGGGAACAATTAATGGGCTCTTTTCTAAAGTATGGATAAAATCACCGGCTTCTAATATTCCTTTTTTCGGGTGATTCCAGCGTAGTAATGTTTCAAGCCCTATAATTTGCTTAGTGTTAATATCATAAAATGGTTGATACATTAAAAAAAACTCTTGGTTATCATAAGCACGTTGTAAGTTTTTATCTAAACCATGAACTCTTTGATACTCTTCATAGAGTTCTGTTGAATAGTAATGGAATTGGTTTCTACCCATTTCTTTTGCTTGGTAGAGTGCGGTATCGGCAAGTTTAAGTAATGTTTGGATATCGTTACCATCCTGCGGAAACAGGCTAATGCCCATGCTAGATGTAATCTGCATCAAATGATCGTCAATGTGAAATGGTTTGGACAGTTCGTGGAATAAACGCTCTACAATAATTGTGACTTGATCATGAGAAGTAACATTAGCAAGCATTACTGCAAACTCATCTCCTCCTATCCGAGCCGCAATATCACCTTCTCGCAACGTTGAGGTTAGTGTGTTTGCAATGTGTATCAATAATTTATCGCCATTATCATGACCCAAGGTATCATTAATCACTTTAAAATAATCAAGATCCAGGAATAATAAGGCGATTTTGCCTTGAGAGCGGATAACTTGTTTTGTAGTTTGTTGGAATATTTCATATAGCATATTCCTGTTGGCCAACCCAGTCAGAGGATCATGGGTAGCTTGATAATAGAGCTTGGCATTTTCCAAGGAGGTCATCGCTTGGGATGATAGCAATTGTAAGCTACTTAGATGACTTGGTGTAAATGTATAACTGCTACTCTTATTTTCTAGATAGAGGATTCGACACAACTGACCTTGATAAAATAAGGGCATCATCAACAGTGATCTGGGATGTTCTTGTTGAATGTATGTATCGTGGAAATCAAGTTCAGATTGCGTTGCATCATTTAAAATAATTGGTTTTTGTGTACGTTGAACATAATGCAAAATAGACGTTGGGTATTTGGGATCTGTTTCTTGAGGGATAATATTATTAAGATAAACGACTTGTTGTTCCAAGTTTCCTTCTGCTTCGATAACCCATCGATCATTAACCTTGGTTAAAATGATGCTTCGTTGTGCTCCGGCATTCTCTAATACAATGACCATGAATTTTTGCAAAAGTTTATCTAAACGAATTTCACTTGATATCAGTTGTGTGAACTTTAAAATGGCCAGCATATCCAGGTTTTGTGTACTTGTTTGATAAGGGCCCGTTTTGGGAAGCGTGACATTGTTATTTGTGATATTCAAAGTAGGGTAAGCTCGTTCTAATAATTTAAGTTTGGTGATTGCCCCCCAATCTTTAAAATATTGATGAGCATTCTGAATGTATAATCTTGCGATTCTGTCCACTTTGGCAGCAAGACAATGACGACCGGCGCACTCGCTTGCAATGGCCGCAACTAAAACAAGGCCGCTGGAAAGAGCTGTTTCAATGGCTTGCTCGTAAAGCGTAAGGGCAAGATCATATTGATGTCTTAGATGGGCAAATTCTCCTGCGATTAACAACGAATAAGATTTAAAGTTATTGGGACACCAAGTCGCATATTTTTCAATAAAATGGCTTAAATGCTTTAGCTTTTTTAAATATAATTTGCGCTCCGTTCTGGATGCTTGCGGAAAGTGGAAAAATAATGCGAGGGCAAAGAAAAACTTACTATCCAAATGGGTGAGTAGCCCTTTGTCGTAGTCAGAATATATCTCATAATTTTTACCCGCTTTCACAGCCTCTTCAAAATTTCCTAATAAAACGTGTAAACGAGTCAATGAACCATAAAAAAAGCTTAATTCCGTTGTATTCTTTCCTTTTATGATCGTCTTTTCAAAAGAGGCTGATTGCCCAACCTTGACTAGTTCGGGATTTTCTAAACACTGAGTAAAATATTCCCAGAATTTTGCTACTGTAATAAAGTCGGAGATATTTACTCGTGACATAAATGACAAAGTAGATTGAATATTTTTTTTAGCATCATTTATAGTTTTCCCCGCTGATAGAGTGTGCCAAACCAGTAATAAATTGCTGTAGTTACTGTATACTAAGTCTCCCACTTCACAGCAGAGTCTAAATGCTTTAGCTATAGTGTCGTTAGAAGCATTAATCGATGATTGATAGGGCTCAATAAAAGCACCTAACACAAATTGATTTTTACCTTCGAAATTCGATGTGCCATATGTTTGCTTTAGACGATTATAAAGTTTTACAAATGAAATGGCCTCATCATAAAGATTAAGCGAATGCATAATAACAAAGGCATAAACTGGCATAGACATCGACGTGCTTTCAGTGTATCCGTGCTTTAAACTGAGGCTAACATTTTTGCAAATAAGTATGATAAATAATTGTTGATTGGTTATAAATGCGCTGTTAAGTAACTGAGTAATTAAGTCGGCTATCGCTCTTTGTTTTGCATCGACCATTGGTGGTAAATAGATATTTTCAATCTTGGTATTTTTTATTTGAAATTTAATCCTATAGATAGCTAGTAAGATATGAATCATATTAGGATTTTTAGGTATCTTTATACCAAAATTTCGCAATGCGGCTAGTCCAATTTGCAAGGCTTCAGTATGTTTACCTAAAGTAGAAAGCATCTCTATTTTAAGACGGTAAATTTCTAAATTATCAAGAACATTATTTACGTGGTTTAAAAGCTCGCAAAAATACTTATCCGCAGCTTTGAAATCACCGGTAAAATATTTGCATACGGCTAATTCTTTATAAAGTTGAAAAGCTAATTCATAATTTTTTTCCCAAACATCTGGTTCTAATAATTCAACTCCGGCTGTTAAGTATTCATTCGCAGTATAATAAGCAGATGCTAATTTTGCGCGTTGACCACCCCAAAGATTGTATTTAGCCAGCAAAAGCCTTTCATCGCTATCATCAATCAAAGAGATGCTTTGATTAAAATGCTTCATCACATCAAATAAGCGCTCATCCTGTTCTTCTAATGGTTTTTCTTTTAGTAGTAATCTACCTATCTTAAGATGAATAGGTGACCTGTCTTTTTCCGCAATAAGCTCATAGCTTGCTTGCTGAATTCTGTCGTGAGCAAACCGGTAATGTAATGTACTGATATTGAGATCAGTAATAATTTCTTCTAGCCCTATTAAACCGACTGTTTTATAGGGTTTCTCAAGAGAATAAATTAAATTTGCTTTAATTGCTTCGCATAGTTGCTCTGCTGTTTTACTGATGGTTTGACCATTGACAATTAACAACGTTTTGAAATCAAACTGATGACCAATGCATGAGGCCAGTTTTAAAATTTCTTGCGTACGGCTTGGGAGTATATGAATTTTGGTTGTAAGAAGATCAATAACATTATCTGTCGCGCTTTGCTGTTGAATTTTAGTTAAATCCCACTCCCAGGCGTCGTATTCATAAGAGAAAGTTAATATTTTTTCCTGGTGAATGATTTTGATAAATTCATTGATAAAAAACGGATTGCCGTGAGTTTTATCGAAAATACATTGCGCAAGATTGTGAATTTTTTCAGGAGGGCCAGACAACGTATCAGCGAGCAGCTGTTTAAGATCGGTTAATTGCAGTGGTTGCAGTGTTAAGATGTTGAATGCAATGTTAAGTTTTCTTAGATTATTTATGGTGAATTGTAATGGGTGATAATTATCAATTTCGTTATCGCGATATGCACCAATAATCAGTAAATAATTTGTTTCACGATCTTGTGATAAATTTTCAATAAAATTAAGGGATGAATTATCAGACCACTGTAAGTCATCTAAAAACAAAACAAGAGGATGATTAGCTTGGGCAAATACACGCACAAAATTTTGAAACACCAGGTTAAACCGGATTTGTGCATCCGTTGGGTTAAGCTCAGGTACTGGTGGTTGTTCACCTATAATGAGTTCAACTTCTGGAATAACATCTATGACGACTTGACCAACATTCCCTAAGGAATGTATGAGATGCTCCTTGAGCTCCTGCAGCCTGCTTTCACTTTCTGAGAGTACTTGCTTCACCAGATTTTGGAAGGCGGTAACAATTGCGCTATAGGGTATGCTTTGTTGCAATTGGTCAAATTTACCTTGAATATAATAGCCTCTATGTTGCATGATGGGTTTGTGCACTTCTTTAACTAAAGAGGTTTTGCCAATCCCAGAATACCCTGCAATAAATATTATTTCTTTGGTTCCCTGACCTACGCGATCAAAGGCTTCAATGAGCTGATTAACCTGCTGTTTTCGGCCATATAGATTGCGAGAAATATTCAAATGATCTTTTGTGTCATTTAAACCAAGCGGAAATTTACTGATATTGCCTTTAGACTGCCACTGTTTTTGGCACTCTTGCAGGTCTGATTTTAATCCGATAACGCTTGAATAACGCTCTTCGGGCATTTTTTTTAATAATTTATCAATAATTGCTGCCAACATTCTTGGGGTATTTGGCTGTGCATCTAGCACAGAGGGAGGTTTTTTTGCAATATGACAATGCACTAGCTCAAGAGGGTCATTTGATTGAAAGGGCAATCGATTGGTCAACATTTCATAAAGCGTGATGCCAAGAGAATAAAAATCGGTGCGGTAGTCAACTAGACGGTTTATGCGCCCGGTTTGCTCGGGTGAGATATAGGCTAAACTTTCTTCAAAGCCACTCAAATTAGTAAAATCAAATATTTCCTCAGATAGTTTGGTAGAGGCACTGAGATCGATTAATTTAAGATTTAACTTTTTAGGATTGATTACAATATTGGATGGTCTTATCTCTTTGTGGGTAATATTTAGTTGGTGCAATTCTTCTATAATATCAACTAACTGCAATGCTAAATTAAAAAAATCACTGATTTCCAGTTGGTGAATATTGAGATAGGAGTTTAATAATTGTCCTTCCACCCCCTCCAAAATTAAAACAGGCGCAGCAGCATTTTGAATAAAATCATAAGCTTTTATGATGCTAGGCGCTTTAATCTTCTTCAACAAGTGAAATTCGTGTTGTAGGATAGCTAAATTTTCGGAGGATGCATGATGGTTGTTGGGCATCTTCAATAAGACCTTACACTTATCTTTTCGCCTTAGAGCATAATAAGTGTCTATATTATGGTTATGCCGCATTTTTTCTTGTAATGCGTATCCAGATATAGCAATCATTTAGGTCCTTGTCTCTCAGTAAAAGCATACTCCACTGATGTGGCTCTGAGCCTTAATTCGACAAGTAAATCACTTGGAAGCAAGGAACGTTCTTTAATTATAATATCAACTATGGACATTATCCATGCAAATTGGTTTATTTTGAACCTTAAGAGATCGTTGAACTTCCGACGTGAGGACGACATAATTTAACCGCTGTATACAAAAATAAGAGAAGATATGGAAAAAGAATTCCTTGAAAATGTTACGTTTGATGAGCTTAGTCTCGGTCGGCAAGTTAGCCTCAGTAAGACACTTACGCAAGATGATATTGCACTGTTTGCTGCAATGTCTGGTGATGTTAATCCGGCTCACGTGGATCCAACATTTGCCAAAAGCGATATCTTCCATGGCATCGTTGGTCATGGTATGTGGTCAGGCTCGTTAATTTCTGCTCTTCTTGGAACGCGATTACCAGGGCCGGGGACTATCTATTTGGAGCAGGATATCAAGTTTAAAAAACCAGTGCGCGTTGGAGATAATATCACTATTACTGTTATTGTGCGTGATAAACACGATGATAAACCTATAGTAATCTTTGATTGTAAAGGGGTGAACCAACGTGGGGAAACTGTCATGGAGGGGCTGGCTACGGTCTTGGCGCCAACAAAAAAAATACGAGTTGAACGTGCGAGTATGCCGCATGTAGAAATTCATAATCATGATCGTTATCAGGGAATCATTGAATCTTGTCGGAGTATGGAAGCGATTCGTACGGCCGTAGTTCATCCGGTAAAGGGCAAGGTGTTGGAATCAGTGCAGGATTCGGTCAAGGCTGGATTTATTATCCCTATTTTAATTGGTCCAATGCACAGGATTAAGCAGGCTGCAGATGAAGCAAAAATTGATATTTCAGAGTGGAAGCTCATTGATACCGAACATAGTGATGCCGCAGCGGCAAAGGCAGCGGAGTTGGCATCGAATGGACAAGCCGATGCGATCATGAAGGGGGCATTGGAAACAAAAGAGTTGTTAACGGCCGTTGTGTCTACAGCGGCAAACTTACGGACAAAATATCGCATTAGTCATGCCTATCTTATGGATGTGCCATCTTATCACAAGCCGCTGATAATTACTGATGCAGGAGTTAACATTGCTCCTAGTGCTACTGAAAAGGCGGATATCTGCCAAAACGCCATCAATCTTTGGCGGGTATTATACGGCGAAGATAAAAAACCAAAAGTAGCTATACTAGCTGCTGTAGAGCTTGTTAATCCTAAAATGCAAGCGACCGTTGATGCGGCAATTTTGTGTAAAATGGCCGATCGTGGCCAAATCATCGGCGGTGTTCTTGATGGTCCTTTGGCCTTTGACAATGCTATTAACAAAGAAGCAGCAGAGGAAAAGGGCATTGTATCTGAAGTTGCTGGAGACGCAGATATACTTTTGGTTCCTGAAATAGAATCTGGCAATATTATGGCTAAGCAATTAACTTTTCTGGGTCATGCCGATGCAGCTGGGATTGTTTTGGGTGCTCGAGTGCCAATCATCCTTGTCAGTCGAGCAGACTCATTGCGCACACGTCTTCTGTCTTGTGCCTTGGCAGTTAAAATGGCTGCTGCTCGAAAAGCAGGAAAAATTAAATGACAGCCGGAGTAAACAGTATTCTTGTAATTAATGCAGGATCATCGAGTGTCAAATTTCAGCTCTTCTTAAGGGAGCCAGCATTGCAACTTCTTGCTAAAGGTAAGGTCGACAATTTGGGTAATCATCCTGTATTTACAGCGATGAATGAGACAGCAAGTGTTCAGAATAAATCAACCGTTAATCTTCCTGTAAATTTTACCCATGAAGACGCTTTGCAATGGATTTTAAAATGGGTTAAATCCCAAAAGTCGTATTGGCAAGTTTGTGCAGTCGCTCATCGCATTGTTCACGGGGGGACGCAATTTCCCACCAGTGTGCGAGTAACGCCCGAAGTGATCACACATCTTGCGGAATTATGCTCATTAGCACCACTACATCAACCACATAATCTGGCAGCTATCGAAATGATTGCTGCACTCATGCCTGGTATCCCGCAGATAGCCTGTTTCGATACAGCCTTTCATGCCAATCATGGGACGCTTTTCACTGAATATGCCTTGCCTAAAAAAATTCGCGATAAAGGGATTCGCCGTTATGGCTTTCATGGTCTTTCCTACGAGTGGATTGCTTATGCTTTGCGATTAAAGGCTCCGAAGCTTGCCAAGGGACGAGTTATCGCAGCACACCTGGGTAATGGTGCAAGCTTATGTGCCATGCATAATGGCGTCAGTATTGACACCACAATGGGCATGACAGCGCTTGATGGTTTACCAATGGGCACCCGCTGTGGACAATTGGATCCGGGAGTCGTTATTTATATGATCCGGGATCTTGGTCTATCCCCAGATGAGGTGGAAGCCATTTTTTATCAACAGTCTGGTCTTCTCGCGTTATCAGAGTGGACTAACGATGTTAGTTCACTGCAAGATAGTAAGGAGGCAAACGCGCAATTTGCCCTTGATTATTTCTGCTTAAAAGGAGCCCAACTTATAGGTATGATGGCTGTTGCACTAGGGGGAGTAGATGCTATCGTCTTTACAGGAGGTATAGGGGAAAATTCTTGTTTTGTGCGTGAAGCTATCTTGCAGCGACTTGCGTTCCTATTGCCTTTCGAAACGCATGTCATTCCTGCGAATGAGGAACGAATGATGGCTATGCATGCATTATCTATTCTTGAATGAGTTGATCAGATGAGGATGACAATTGATTCAATGATATAGGTAAGCAAATTCTTACCAACAAGCCGCCCTCCTTACGATTCATAGCACAAATGAAACCATGATGTAATTTTATGGCCTGCTGCGCTATGGATAAACCGAGTCCATATCCGCCTGTTTTTTTCTCCCTTGATGTATCAACGCGATAGAAAGGGTTGAAGATTTTTTCTAATTGTTGTTCTGGTACCCCAGGGCCATTATCTTCAATATCAATATAAACTTGTGAATGATTATCATCAAAACGCAAAGAAACATTTACTTGCGGATTAGGGGCGGAATAATGTAGAGCATTGCGTATAATATTTTCAATTGCGCGATGAATGAGGCGCTCATCCAGAAATAATTGACAGGTTTGTGCTTCTCGTAAAAAAACTCCTGGCTTGCTGGTTCTTAATTCAAAATTGGCATCAGTAATGATTTGTTCAAGTAAAGAAGGCAGATCCACTAAAGTGCGATTGAGCTGTGCGAATGATTTATCAAGCCTTGCAAATTCAAGAATCTCCCCAATGAGAGTATTAAGACGCAAACATTCAACTTCCATACGCGAAAATTCCACCCCAGCAAGTTGACCGGCTTTTTTTCTTCCTAATTCGATAGCAATTTGTAGGCGGGCAAGAGGAGAGCGTAGTTCATGAGAAATATCCTGTAATAACCGCTCCTTTGAATTCACGATCGTTTCTAATTGCTCAGCCATGCGATCAAATTCACCGCTTAATTCTGCTATTTCATCACGACGATGTCCCTTAAAACGACCTACACGGGTGCTTAATTGGCCGGTAGCGATGGATTTTGCCGCCATTCTCAGTGAACGCAAAGGTTGGGTAAGATAAATGGACAACAAATAGCAAATAAGCCCGCTGATAATGATGGCAATTGCTAAACGAATGGTCAATCCTGCCCAAGGTATCTCAACAAAATGTGCTAATGGTTTTTCACTGACAGCTACAAGACGATAGGCTTTGCCTGAAGTGGATAGGATCTCATGACTAACGATAATATCACCAAATTTAAGCACACCCTCATCGAGATCTTCAGCAACTAAATTATTTGATATCTGTTTGACCACTGCAGGCGGGCTTTGATTACCCACGATTTCACCGTTGCTACTTAGTAAATACAAGGTCATTTTTCTGGAAGCACCAATGTGGTTGAGCCATTTTTTCAAGGCAACATGTCGTCCCGACTCAAAAGTTGCGACAGCCGCAGTGGCGTAGCTATCCATAAAAACACGCTCACGGGCTGGGATTGACGACTTTTGTGCGATTTCACTGGTTACCCAGGCGGTGGTGATGATAATGAGAATGGTCGCTAACCAGAAAGACAGGAAGATTTTCCAGTACAAACTACGCATTAAACATATACCCAAAGCCACGTACGGTTTTTACCAAGGGTTCACCTTCCTGATTATCGCCTAACTTATTGCGTAAATTACTGATGTGTACGTCAATGCTGCGATCGTAGGCCGTATACTTTCTTCCTAAAGCATATTCAGTTAATTCTTCTTTAGAAAAGGCTTGGCCCGGTGATTTAATTAGCATTTCCAGAATATTAAATTCTGCATTGGTTAACTCCATTGGTTTACCGTGATGAGTGGCCAGTCGCTTTGAGCAGTCAACGACAATGTCTTGATGCTCGATAATAGGACGCTGTGTTGGGATTTTCTGCGTTCGTCTAAGAATGGCACGTAGCCTGGCGACTAATTCCCGTGGATTACAAGGCTTCGGCAAGTAGTCATCAGCACCAATCTCAAGACCAACGATACGATCGATATCATCACCGCGGGCCGTTAGCATCAATACGGGCGTCTCCAGGTGCTCACGAATGGCTTTAAGGACTTCAAAGCCATTCAGTTTAGGCAACATCACATCTAAAATAATGGCGTCGAAAACCTGATTAAGTGCTTTTTTAACCGCAGTTTCGCCATCATGAGCACAGACTACGTTAAACCCTTCAGGTTCGAGATATTGAACGAGTAGATCAGTTAATTCAGTGTCATCATCTACAATCAAGATATTGTTATTCATTACTTAATTGTCCTCAATATTCAATAATATTTGGCCTGCGCCAACTTTTAAACTTCATTCTAGGGTCTGCTGGTTATCTTTGTGTTACGCGTTTATCCATACAACCTAGTAATTTGATTCTTCTCGCATCCGCGTTTAAAACTTTAAATTCAAATTGATCTATTGTAATTGTTTCGCCTCGTTGCGGTAAATGACCAAAATTTGCCATAACAATACCGCCAATCGTATCATACGATTCGTCGCTGAAATTGGCTTGCAATTGCTCATTGAACTCTTCAATTGGTGTATGGGCTTTGACAATATAATAAGAATCGCCATGAGCTTTGATATAGGCTTCTTCATCAATGTCGAATTCATCTTCGATATCACCAATAATTTGCTCGATAATATCTTCTATAGTCACAAAGCCACTAACAGCACCATATTCATCAACAACGATTGCCATGTGATTACGGTTATTACGGAATTCAGAGAGTAACAAATCCAATCGTTTGCTTTCAGGTACGAACGTTGCTTGCCGAATAATGTCATGCAAATCAAATTCCGTGGGTTGGTTAACCTGGAATCGTAATAAATCTTTAGCATGCAGAATGCCAATTATTTCATCTTTATGATCACCTGTTACTGGAAAGCGAGAGTGGCCAGAACTTGTGACAATGTCAATAATCTCTTTTAATTCGGCATCTTGTGGGACAGAGGTCATTTGCTTTTTGGGTAACATGATATCACGGACCCTCATTTGTGCAAATTGAATCACTCCTTCCATCATGTTTAACGTTTCTGAATCGATCAACGCGCGAATGTGAGCATCACGCAGTAAGTCAATCAATTCTTCTTTGTTTTGCGGTTCCACCTGTAAAAACTGTCTTAAACGCGAAAATAAGGAACCGTTATCATCCTCTTTATTCAACCTGGTTGTCCTCTGTTTCATATGGGTTAGCGAAACCTAATTTTTTAAGTAACTGTATTTCTAGGGTTTGCATGATCTCTGCATCATTTTCCTCAATATGATCATAGCCTAGTAAGTGTAAAATCCCGTGAACGACAATATGTGCCCAGTGCTCTTTTAATGGTTTGTCTTGCTCGATACTTTCCTTTTCTAAAATTGCAGGGCAAATGATTACATCACCAAGTAAAGGGTACTCCAGCTCAATATTATCGGGAATAGTACTTGGAAATGCGAGCACATTCGTTGGCTTGTCTTTTTTCCTGTAGGTGCGATTTAATTGCCTGATCTCCTCCTGATCCACCAACCGCAATGTTAGCTCAGCTGCATCCATATGCTCAATCAGTGGTAATTGTGCCCAGCTAATGAGAAGGTTGCGCTCCACAGGAATAGCCGCTTTACAGGCGAATTGTACATCAATGTGATAACTCATTCGCTCTCATCCCTTTTTACTGTATCGTAAGAGTCAATGATGCGTGAAACCAAAGGGTGTCTAACCACTTCACGACTCGTAAAATAATGGATGCTGATATCAGGAATATGAGCAAGTAGTTTGACTGCATGGACCAAGCCCGATTCTGTTCCCTTAGGTAGGTCAATTTGAGTGACATCACCCGTAATAACTGTTTTAGATTTAAAACCCATTCTCGTTAGAAACATTTTCATTTGAGGCACGGTTGTATTTTGTGCTTCATCAAGAATAATAAACGCTTCATTTAATGTTCTTCCTCGCATGAAGGCGAGAGGGAGCACTTCAATGACATCCGTTTGAATCAGCTTTTGTGTTTCTTTAAAGCCTATCATTTCATACAAGGCATCGTAAATAGGGCGTAAATAAGGCAGAACTTTTTCTACCAAATCGCCTGGGAGAAAACCTAATTTCTCACCAGCCTCCACCGCTGGTCTTACAAAAACCAGGCGTTGAACTTCTCCTTTCTCAAAAGCTTCAATCGCTTTAGATACAGCGAGATAAGTCTTACCTGTTCCTGCTGGGCCAATAGCAAACGTGATGTCATACTTACTAATGCTATTGAGGTAATCAGCTTGTTTATTATTACGCGGAAGTATCGTTTTACGGCTCAATTTAATGGATTGGGACATAACAATTTGTGGGTCCTTATTTTCTAAGAATGAGTTCACTGTTTCAACTTGGATTGGTTCATTTGCGAGCTTGTATAGTTGTTTAATTACGTGCTTGGCTTTCAGTAAACCAGGATGCTCGTTGCCGAATAAAATCACTTCATCATGACCAATCTTGATGTTTATGTTAAAAAATAATTCGATTAATTTAATGTTTTCGTGGAAGGCGCCACATAAGTTGGCCAATTGCCTCGAATTTAAGGGGGAATAACTTAGTTTTTCGTTCTGTAATTTACTGCTCAATGTTTAAATAAAAAAGTTGGTTGCTTATAACTAAAGAATAGTTCATAAATCTGATGTTTCGCAAGGTTCAAGCCTATTCATGCAAGAAGCTAAAACAGGAAGGGGCTCAGATTCTAACTACCTGATTAAACAGTTAATAATTATACAACCTTCCTATGGTTTTTACAATGGGGTAGGTTGGGCCTTGGCCCATAGCCGTCAGGCTAAGAAAGAAATTGTTTGTTTAACTTATTGAAATAATAATAAAAAAAGCTAGAGTACCCTTTTAAATTTTTTCCCGCCAGGAAAACAACCAAAAGGGACTCTATGCTGCTGGATACCCTATCAAATATTCCTCAAGAAATCTTTAAATTTTTTACTTATGAAGCGGATCGGATAGGAAAGGAAACAGGTTTTCAGAAACGCCGTTCAAAATTGACACCTAGTGTTTTTATAAAATCATTGATAACGCTCTGTTTTTCAGAACATTTTAATTTGGAACTTTTCTGTGGATTGGTAAAAACGCAAAAAGTTTATATCAAAAAACAATCATTACATGAGCGATTTAACGAACGAACAGCCGGATTTCTTAAAGCCTTTTCATTATTCTGTTTAAAGCACTTTCAAATGAAAAAGTTACCTCAACTCCAAGGATTGGAGCAATTTAGTAGCCTTAACATCATTGATAGCAGTACTATATCCTTACATCAGGCGCTGAATGAGCTTTTTAAAGGCAGTGGCGGAGCCGCATCCAGTTCCGCTATGAAAATCCAAATGATGTTTGATTATCTTGGTGGACAAATAAAAGAGCTTACTCTAACTTCGGGCTGTGATAACGATCAGGGCTTTGATAATTATTTTAATACTATTGAAAAAGGAGCTCTTTATTTAATGGATTTAGGTTATTTTAAACTGAACACGTTTAAGAAAATTATGGAAGAAAACGCTTTCTTCATAAGCCGCTTGCTCACCGGAACTAAACTTCTAACACAAGATAAGAAACCTTTTGATTTACTCGTTACCTTGGAGAATGCTGCACCATTCTTTTCTCAGCAGGTCCTTATGGGAGCAACGCATAAAATTCCTGTCCGCTTGGTCGCTCAACGATTACCACCAGTCATTGCCGAGCAAAGGCGGAGAAGACTTATAAAAGATCATCGTCGCCGTGGTTCCACACCAAACCAGGAATCGTTGGCTTTACAAAGTTGGTCTATTTATATTACCAATACCTCTGAAACTCAAATCAATAATAAAGCAATTCATCAAACGTATGCTTTACGATGGCAGGTAGAACTCCTCTTTAAATTAAGTAAATCCTTAATGCATATTGACTCTATCAAAACTAAAAAGTTTGCTCGAGTGATTATTGAAACCTATGGTAAGTTTATTGCAATGATGCTTTTGTTTTTGCTATGCAATCCCATGCGCAACATAGAAGGCAAACAACTCTCTTTTTATAAAGCCTGTCACCAACTAAGTTCCAAGGCTACTGGATTGATTATCGCCCTCATGTCTCCTTATCGATTAAAGCATTTCTTGAATGATTTCTATGAAAATCTCTCCCTCTTTGCTATCAAAGATTCAAAAAAGAAACCTCTTTTGACCTTTGACTTCTGCGAAGGAGAGTGCTTTTAAACTCTTAGCCTGACGGCTATGGGCCTTGGCCCAACATTAAAAATGATACGATTTACAATTGTTGGGCCAAGACCCAGCCTACACGCATATCAAACTTGGAAAATCTGAGAATAATCCGTACAATTACTGTAATTGTGTATACTATACAAAGTATTCGTTTGTGAATTGTAGTTTGATAGCTCCTTTATTGTTTCCTACCCTATGATAGATTTACATTGTCACAGCAATTTTTCCGATGGGACACTTAGCCCTGCTGATCTTCTAAATAAGGCTTTTGAGTCAAATGTGAAAATGCTTGCTCTAACAGATCATGATACTACCGATGGTCTTGAGATGCTACATAAGGCTGCAAGTGCGTTGCCTATTAAAATCATTGATGGCATCGAACTAAGTGCATGCTGGAAGAAACATGATATTCATATCATTGGCTTAAATATCAGTCCAGAAGACAAGGGTATGCAGTCTTTAATCTACAGACAAAGTCAAAACAGGACAATTCGTGCCCGGCAAATTGCTGAACAGCTGAAACTCTGGGGAGTGGTGGAGGCTTATAATAAAGCCTGTGATATTGCTGGCCATGAACGTGTTGGTAGGCCTCATTTTGCCCAAGTGTTGATTAATGAAGGTCTAGTGTCTGATATGCAAACAGCCTTTAAACGCTTTTTAGGCAGAGGACGTCCGGCTTATGTTCGTACCTCATGGCTAAGTTTGACAGAGGCAGTGGAGGGAATAACCGAGGCTAATGGCGAGGCTGTTTTGGCTCACCCATTGAAATATTCTTTGACTCGAACAAAACTCTATGAGCTAATTACCGATTTTAAAAAGGCTGGTGGCAGGGGGCTTGAAGTCATTTCGGGGGATATGACGGCTTTACAGATTGATGAGATGGCTTCACTTTGCCAACGTTTTCAACTTCTTGGATCTACAGGGTCTGATTACCATGGTGATATATTCTCGCGTATTTCTATTGGAAGACAGCCACAACTGCCGGTAAACTGTAGGCCAATTTGGCATCTATGGAACATATAACAGGGGACTTTATGAGTCAGTTCTTTGCAATTCATCCTGATAATCCGCAAGCGCGCTTATTAAGACAAGCAGCAAACATCATTGAAGAAGGTGGGGTGATTGTTTACCCAACTGATTCAGGCTATGCCTTTGGATGCAAGTTGGGAAACAAAGCAGCACTGGAACGCATTAGACGGTTACGACAACTGGATAAAAATCATAACATGACTTTGGTTTGTCAAGATTTGTCTCAATTAGGAACTTACGCAAAGGTATCAAACTCCATTTTTCGCCTACTCAAGGCATTTACTCCCGGTTCCTATACATTCATTTTAAATGCTACTCATGAAGTACCGAGGTTAATGCTTCATCCAAAACGTAAAACATTGGGATTAAGGGTCCCGGATAACAGTATCACCTTAGCTTTGTTAGAATGCTTGGATGCTCCTTTGATGAGCACAACGTTAATTTTACCTGGAGCAACAGCTCCTCTAAGTGAGCCTGCAGCGATTAGAGATTTATTGGGCGAGCAAATTGATTTGATCATTGATGGTGGTAATTGCGGCCATGAGCCAACCACGGTTGTGGATCTTACTGGTGATTATCCGGTAATCATTCGTGAAGGCAAAGGTGATCCAGAACCTTTTAGATAATTTTTAAGATAGAATGAAGGATTTTGATGTCAGCTATATTTAATGTGAGTAAGCGCGTAGTCTCAGGTATGCGAGCCAGTGGTCGTTTACATCTAGGTCATTATCACGGTGTGATCCAAAATTGGATAAAATTGCAACATCAATATGATTGTTATTTCTTTGTTGCTGATTGGCATGGTTTAACTACCCGCTATGATGAACCTGGTTTTATTGAGCAAATTTTATGGGATATGGTCGTTGATTGGCTTGCTTGTGGAATCAATCCCAACTTATCCAAAATCTTTATTCAATCTTGGGTTCCTGAGCACGCAGAATTGCATCTCTTATTGTCCATGATAACGCCTTTAGGATGGCTGGAACGTGTTCCGAGCTATAAGGACCAGCAAGAAAAATTGCACGATAAGGATTTATCGACGTTTGGTTTTTTAGGCTATCCTTTACTGCAAAGTGCTGATGTCTTGCTTTATAAAGCGGATTATGTCCCCGTCGGTGAAGACCAAGTTCCGCATATTGAACTTACCCGAGAAATTGCCAGACGTTTTAATTATATTTACGGTCGTGAACCCAATTTTGAAATGCTAGCCTTTGAAGCGATTAAAAAAATGGGTAAGAAAAACAGCCAGCTGTACAGTGAACTACGCAGACAATTTCAGCAAGATGGTGACCACGAATCGTTAAACACAGCGAAGGCCCTATTGACTAACCAACACAATCTCTCTATAGGAGACAAAGAGAGATTACTAGGTTATTTAGATGGTACAGGAAAAATAATCCTTCCCGAACCTCAACCTATGCTTACCGAAACCTCTAAAATGCCAGGCACTGATGGCCAAAAAATGTCGAAATCATATAATAACACCATCAGCTTGCGTGAGGATTTAACACAGGTTGAGAAAAAAATCTTGACCATGCCAACTGATCCTGCACGGGTTAAACGTACTGATCCAGGTGAGCCAGATAGGTGCCCACTTTGGCAATTACACAAAATTTATTCCTCAGAATCCGTTAAAGATTGGGCACAGACTGGATGCCGTACCGCAGGGATAGGCTGTGTTGATTGTAAACGTCCTGTTATTGATGCGATTCAACAGGAGTTACAACCCATTCAAGCGGCAATCAAAGAATATGAGGCGGACCTTGGTTCTGTTAAGCGAATAGTCGCTGAGGGAAGCGAGTCAGCCAGAGAAGAAGCGAACAAAACCATGAGTGATGTTCGAGAAGCGATGGGTTTGGATTATTAAATGACCATGCACATGGAAGCTGACTCTGCTTTTGTGGTAGCGGTGGTTGCCGGTCAACCATTCACAGAAGTGCCGGCTGATTTATTTATTCCACCAGATGCACTAGAGGTTCTGCTAGATTCTTTTTCAGGGCCACTGGATTTATTACTTTATCTTATTCGACGACAAAATATCGATATATTAGATATTCCTATCGCGCTCATTACTCAGCAATACATGCAGTATATCCACTTGATGGAAAAACACCGACTCGAATTAGCTGCAGAATATTTGCTTATGGCCGCCATGCTTGCTGAGATAAAATCACGTCTACTCTTACCTTCTTATCCGCAGGGAGAAGAAGACATTGAAGAGGATCCTCGATTAGCACTTGTAGAAAAACTGCAGGCCTACGAACAAATTAAACATGCAGCGATGTTATTGGATGATTTGACGCGATGCGAACGAGACATTTTCCCTGTTGTTCTCTTCTTAGAAAAAAATGAACAAACGATTGTCTACCCAGATGTGGAATTGTCATTGATAGTTAATATCATGCGAGATTTATTACAACGCCAGAGCCATTTAAGTCACCATCAGATTATGCGAGAACCATTATCAGTCAGAGACCGTATGACAACGGTCCTTGACAGGATACGTAAGGAGAGAACAATACCCTTTGAGCAATTATTTAAACGGGGAGAAGGGCGTATGGGGCTAGCTGTTACTTTATTGGCTATTCTTGAATTAGCCAGACAATCATTGCTAGTCATAACACAAGTAAATCCATTTAAAACGATTCATTTACAGGCAGTGCATGATGATGGATGACATGCAAATAAAACGAATTGTCGAGGCTTTGCTTATGCACGCCAATGAACCTTTATCAGTCGAGAAATTACAAGCAGCATTTGAAGAATGGGAAAGACCCAGTCTGCAACAATTACGCACAGCCTTGCTGCAACTCGCCGCGGATTATGAAACTCATGCCATTGAGTTGAAATGTCTAGCGAGTGGTTATCGCTTTCAAACAAGGGTAGAATATAGTAGTTGGATAAATCGCTTATCTGTTGAAAAACCGGCTAAGTATTCTCGAGCCTTGTTAGAGACGTTGGCTATTATTGCTTATCGGCAACCCGTTACTCGTGCTGATATTGAAGATATTCGTGGGGTCTCTGTGAGTAGCTCTATTTTAAAGACATTACTTGAAAGAGAATGGATAAAAATAGCTGGACATCGTGAAGTTCCTGGCAAGCCAGCCGTGTACGCGACAACCAAGATTTTCCTCGATTATTTTAATTTACAAGGTCTTAGTGACCTACCATCACCGACGGAAATGAATGAGTCGTTAATGGTGTTCACTGAACCGGCTTTAGTACAAGAGTGTATAGAAGAATGAAGGAAAGATTGCAAAAGATTTTAAGTCAGGCGGGGCTTGGTTCAAGAAGAGAAATGGAACGTTGGATCGAGTCAGGATTGATCCAAATCAATGGTGTGGTAGCAAAATTAGGAGATGTGGCTGGTCCTCAGGATAAAATTAGTGTGCGGGGGCGGTTGATAGCTAATCCATTAAAGCATCAAGACAATACCAGAATCTTGGTTTACCATAAACCAGTAGGAGAAATTTCCAGTCGCAGAGATCCCAAACACAATAAAACGGTATTTGACCATTTACCCTGTCTAAAACGTGGTCGTTGGATCCAAGTGGGCCGTTTAGATATTAATACATCTGGTTTATTAATTTTTACGAATAATGGTGAGCTAGCCAATCGACTGATGCACCCTAAATTTGGCTTGGAAAGGGAATATGCGGTTCGTGTTCATGGGCAAGTGACACAAGCTGCATTGAGCGCAATGTTAAAAGGGATCGAATTGGAAGATGGGTTTGCCCAATTTAAACGCATTGAATTTCGCGGCGGCGAAGGTACTAACTCCTGGTATCACGTTGTACTTACAGAAGGGCGAAATCGAGAGGTACGAAGACTCTGGCAATCCCAAGGCATCGAGGTAAGCCGTCTGATCCGCATTCGCTATGGAAAACTAACCATGCCCCGAGCGCTTGGACGTGGACGTTTTATGGAATTATCACCAAAAGAAGTAGACAGTTTTCTTTCTTCCCTTAAACTCGAGCTTTAATTTTTTAATTTGCCAATAACAAAAGGCTTCATCCTTCGGTCAGACAATACACCTTCTTTGTAATTACGTTACTTCCGCTTTGTAATTACGTCATCCTCCGCTAAAGCAAGAGATCCAGTATTGGCAAGGCTCTTCTGGACCCCTCCGCTTTCGCGGAGGGTGACGATAAGTATGTAAAATTTAATTTCCGCGATGACGACTATCTGTCCTCTCTTCTTATGACATTTCAATCACCATCGGTAATTCTTTTGCTGGCGTTATTTGGCATCTTGCTCTTCTAAAGGGCAGAAAAATTAGCGAATTACTAATTCACGAAAGATAAAAAAAAATCAACTTGTTAATATTTTGTTAATATTGATTCTTTAAAATTTTATCGTCCGTTAATCAATTAGAGAGTATTTTTATGGGAAAAGTTATTCTTATTCATGCTAATTGTCATAATCCTACTGCTAAAGGCGATTTTGCTTTTGCTGGCAATATCGCGAAAGACATTATTCGCGAGCTGGAAAAGCAGTCGATACACGATATTGATGTCGTTTTAGTAAGTGCACTTGATGGAATACCCCGATTTGAAAGTATGTATGGGGCTGCTGTGGATGGGCGAGTTACAGTTGAGGGAACCAGTATTGGACTGTCTTCCTTAGAAACATTTGATGCTGTTGAAAATACAGTTATCGCTTTTATTGATGCCAATCGCTGTAAACACTCAGCAGGAGATCTTGTTAAACGAGTTCTTTCTCCTGATAGTAAATTCTTGTTTGTGGGGAATGTGAACCAGCAGGCTTTTTCAGATGTATTTATGCAGACGCTATATCGTATGCAAGCTCAGAAAGAGCAACCAGGAGTCTATGAGCCTTTTAATGCAGACGATACACTGATCGGCAGTGCTGGGCTTGGTTCAGAGCGGTTGGGTTTACCAACAATTACCAAAGCAGAAGATTTGCCTACTTTATCCAGCTCGGAAATGGCGAAGCTTTCAACGCTACCAAAAAGCGACTATGGCTTTATGTATCTTGCTGCCGTAGATAGTTCTAAAGATTACAAATTGATTGCCCAATATATTAAGTTAAGTGGTCATGACCAATATGTCCTCGTCGGAAATTTCAGTAGTAATAAGTATGAAATTAAGTACGCTTACGAGCACGACATGACATTGGTTACCTCCAAAACATCTCTACCGCAAATTGAGTATCATGCATCATTACCCAATCCTGTGATGCGTAAAATGGTAGCCAACGCGACAGGATCATTGGTTTTATCAACAGGGGTTACGAGTACCCTTGAAGCGATGAGAGATAGTAAGCTCACTTATTATCAAGATATGTCTAACAATACTGAATTTGTGGCGGCTTATTTAATCGCAGTAAAATCAATCGTTTCAAGTGATAGTTCCTTATTCGGAGCAATGCCTCAGATGATTATCGATCTATCTGACTTGCTTTTTGCAAACAAACCGCTTAGCAAAGACAAGATGGAACGAACCCGTGATCTATTACAATTATCTTCAATAAGCTCAAGATTAATTAGTACCAACCTAACGATTATTGAGCAAGCAAGTGGAAAGATCGCAACAAGACTTCTAACTTTTATAGGTGGTTCACGAAAAACGAACGATCATGTTCAACTCGCTACCGTTTGTGCATCTTTACGTAAATCAGGTGAAATGGGCAGCCCAGTTCATGATCAAGCCTTAAGAAGAGCGGCTACTTGGGGACGTTTATTTGAACTCAAGGTATTGATTAAATCGATGTCAAGCTCGGATCTGAATAAAACAGATCCCACTTATGGGCGTTCAGCACTGCATTGGGCTGTTTCGAGCAAAAATTTGGATTGCGCACGTGCATTGGTAAAAGCGGGTGCTTCTTTAGATCTTCAGGATAAAGATGGGCAAACTGCGCTGCATAAGGCTGTAAAAAATGGCGATAGAGCAATGATTAAAATGCTTATAGCGGCTGGTGCTTCCGTGGATATTGCTGATAAAAGTAGCAATAGTCCAAAAGATTGTGCTCCAGATAGTGGCATCCTGTTATTTATCAAGGATTGTCATGCCGCTCAAATGAATCCGACTTGTTTCAGCTAGTCATTGCAATATCAATTACCAAAGTGTGTCATTCCCGCGTAGGGCGGGAATGACACACTTCAACAAACAGTCTTTTCATTGCTATCGCAAAACGGATTTTCGCTAGCATGATATCACCTAACTTTCCCGCCATTGGATACTGAAGTTTTTAAGCTCAGCTAAGTATTCATCAAGTCTAATTAGATCAAGACAGGGCATAGCACCGACGATGTTCATTGTTTTATTTGCAAGTTTTTTACTGAGAATAATTGCAGGTACGCAAGGAATATATAGGCCATCACCATGCCGAGCAAGAATTTCAAACGTTCTACGCGTTAATTTGCCGGTTTTATCCAGACCTTCTATTTCCATGTAAAAACCACTATCGTCTTTACCAAATAGGTCAAAGTAATGTGAAATTTTTAGCATTAAAGGTGCGAAATGTTGTAAATTAGGAAACAACCTGTATTTAACCAATCCAGAAAGTGTCCATAAAATGAGATGTAAAAGTTTAAGTTCCAATCCTGCTTGAAACCGGATATTTAATAAAGTTGGATAACGCTCTGGAAATAAAGCCAAATCAGGAATGTCACAATTCCCTAGGAAGCGCAAACCGAGTCCCCAGAACTTGCGCATCCTTAAATTTTGCCAACCATAAACAATTTCTTCTTTACCATGGCGTAGCGTTAAGAGAGGTTTGCCTGCATAACTTAGCCCGGCAGATGTGGTTGCGAGCCCAGTGTTCGTTCGTTGAGCAGTTGCAATAGCATAATCAAGACCAGTGATTTTTTCAAACTGAGGTTGATAGTGGTTAATAATTGCATTGGCAAGACAAGGCACTGAACTTGCACCTGAGCAAATCAACACGTTTTTTGCTTGGGCGGCAAGGTTTAGTTGCGAAATTCCAACAACAAAATCACGTGCATCTGATAAATCAATGTAATGACAACCTTGATTAATACAGGCTTGAGCTACATGATAATCTTGATGCTGATAGGGTCCCGATGTATGAATAACAATGTCAGGATTGATTTTGCTAAGGTTCGCTTCTAGTTGATGGTGTATATCAATGAGCGCGAACTCTGCTGGATTATGCGCGGCTAATTGTTTGCAAAGTAATTCAGCCTTCTGAATATGACGACCTGCGATAATTAATTGAATATTCGCTTCTGCTGCGAGTCGCCTTGCGATAAACCGCCCAAAATTCCCATAACCACCAATGATTAATACACGTTTGATCATATTCATATTACGATAATGACTTACACAATAGGATGCGATTAAAAGTGCGGTTTTTTTGCCGAGGCCCCGCGGTCAAGCCGCGGGACGTCGAGAATTATTGAGAATAAAACCTTAAATTTAAAAACCGCAGTTTTACTCACACCCCCTATAAAGAGCTACTTGATTTTATTACTATGGTACTCTTTATACATGCTTAGAAATATAGGGTCAGCTAGCTAATGCTTTACCTCTGTTTAAAATTAATTCACGTTATCAGTTCAACCATCTTATTTGGAACCGGTCTTGGCACAGCATGTAACATGCTATTTGCTCATCGAACTCGCGATGTGTATATCATTGCAACAACTTCTCGTTATGTCGTTTTCGCTGATTGGATTTTCACAACCACCTCCGGCGTTATTCAACCCATGACTGGTTTTCTGATGGTTTACCTTGCAGGATATTCATGGTCATCATTATGGATATGGGGTTCCATCATAGGCTATCTCATCGCAGCATTTTGTTGGTTTCCTGTTGTTTATTTACAAATAAAAATGCGTGATTTAACAATTAAAGCAGTGAAAGATCAATCCGCACTTCCCCCACTTTATTTTCGCTATTTTAGATATTGGTTTTGCCTAGGATGGCCGGCTTTTATCAGTCTTGTGATTGTATTTTATTTGATGACGTTTAAGCCCATGTAACAACGGGCACACTCTTGGCATATGGAACTGCATAGTCCAATTCTCCTTTGGTTTCAGCGTGAATACGATAGATAGGTTGGTTTTTTTGCACGTCACTATTTTTTTGCACTAAGAATTCTACTCCTGCCGCTGGATGCTGAGGAGCGCCTGCCAGTTTGGCTATGAGAGAAAGTTCGCGGTTATTTATGAATTCTATTCTACCCGCTTGATTTGCCACAATATCATAAGTGTAATCTGCAGTAGGTGGTTCGTGAAAACCTCCTTGCGCCTCACAGATGGCCATAAATTTCTGCAGTGCCTTGCCACTTTCTAATAGTACCTTGGCTTCTAATATGCCGTTACCTTCTTCAATTCCTCCTGCTTCTAACAGAATCGATGCAAACTGTAGGGCTTTATTTTTTAAATCGAGATGAAGATTTTTCTCATTATTCAGAATTGCCAAAATATCTTTCATTTCCAGTGCCGGCCCAATTCCTTTACCTATCGGCTGGTTACCATCCGTTTTAATAACATATACTTGCAGCCCCAGCATCTTTGCTACAAAAGCAAAATAACGCTCAATTAACTCAAAGGTAGAATCAGAGCGGATTTTTGCTGTTGGCCCGACCGGGATATCAATGACAACATGTGTTGCCCCAATCCCAATTTTTTTGGATAACACCGATGCCACCATGGGCCCTATTGGGTCAATCCTAAGCATTCTTTCGATGTGAATAAGTCTATCGTCAGCCACACTAAAACCTAATGCGCTTCCCCAGGCCATACAGCCCCCTTCTTTGTTAACGACACGCTTAATCTCTGACGCTGATAAATCAACTCGAGTTACTGTTTCTGCTACATCTGCTGTGCCTGCCGGCGAGGTAATAGCCCGTGAAGACGTTTTGGGGATCATAAGACCAGACGCAGCGACGATGGAGACTACAATTGGACTTATACAGTTGCCAGGTATACCGCCCACACTGTGTTTATCTACGATGATGGGATCATCCCATTGCAGACGCGTACCCGTTTGGATAAATGCCTGAGTTAAATAAAGTATTTCGTGCTCATTAAAATTATTTTGAGCGCAAGCTGTGATAAAACTCGCTAAATGGACTTTTGTGTATTTACCAGAAGCAATATCGAAAACAACTTCATTGATTTGTGATTCATTTAATTCTTCACCAAACATTTTTCCTCTAATGTACTTTAAGGAGCTCACTGGTTTGGGGTGTGTTAGCTCAATGAAATCCCCTTCCTCGCTGGCTAATTGTTTCCAAGCCTCTGCAGATAGACTGACCTCATCTTTTGCTAATAGATCAGAGTGAATGAAGTGCAAGGTGGCAATAATGGAGCGATTATGGTTAGCTACCAAGACTTGGCTATCAGCCTCGAATCCTTCCTTTTTACTTACAGAACAATCGGGATGCAGATAGACAATGTATTCACGTGTCGGGTCAATCCCTAAATGGATGAGACGTAATTTATTGCTTGTTTTATTTAACAATTTTCTTTTCGGATATTTCATGGCTTAATTCATTTGTGACGCTGAACCATGCAAAGGGATATCATTTACAGCGCCAATGATCACTCTTGTTCCCTTTATTCCCCCACCAGGAATATCAACAAACTCCTCGTTTAGCCATCGTGCGTCTTCTGTAAATAAGCGTATACAACCATGACTGGCACGATACCCTGGTACGTCTTCGCTTCCATGTAAAGCATATCCTCGAAAGAAATGCATACAAAAAGGCATTTCGGCGCCACCATTATCGCCATCAGCTCGCCGTGGGAAAGCTGTAGAAATACAGTCAATGTCTTGTTTGCGGATAATACGGTAAGACCCGGTGGGGGTAGAGCAGCCACCAATTACTCCAGGGCAGCGATCAGCTCCCGATGAGATTGGTCCCCACCATAATAGTTCACCATCCTCATCATAAGCCCCCCAGGCTAATTTATCTTGACTAATATAAATGGTTTTCTCACCACCTGATTCAATATATCGTGGGAAGGGTGAAACGTCGTAGATGGTTATGCGGTCAAGATTCTTAGGAATGGCTATAACCATACCTGGTCGAAGACGAATATTCATACGGTTGATGCGTTTGACGATATCTCTTGCTTCGCTTTGGGGAAATAAATTGCTCCAAGTTTGACCGAACTTGATTGTCATGCAGAAGAAGTCAGGTTGATTACAGAGGGTTTCTCCGTATCTAGAGTAGGACCAAGCTACTGGCAGTGATGTAACCATCATTATTGTTAAAATTATGATTAACTTTTTCATGATGATCCCAATTATTTCACTGGTAATCCCTTTAACGGCATGTCAAAAAAAAACTTTATCGTCTTTTCTTTTCCGTTTAATACGTTACATACAGAGGTTAAAAACATCCTACCAGGGCTCCTGTAAATGTTATTATCCTTAGCATATAAGGAGCCTGGGTAGTCAACTGTTGTCTCTACAATTAAACGGGTGGCGGTGGTCCTCGACCAATTAACCCCATGATGAGTAAGACAACAAACACTACTAGGAATATGAAAAATAATATTTTTGCAATACTTGCTGCTGTGGATGCAATACCACCAAATCCAAATGCAGCGGCAATTAATGCAATAATCAAAAAAGTGAGCGCCCATCCTAACATGGCAACCCTCCTTAAATTAAAGTCTTTAGACCATTCTAAGTGCTACTCTATTTTCCTCCTCTCATACCCATAATATTTGAAGTTTTCTTTTTATAATTTTAGACTTAGGAACTATGTTTTGCCAAAATACCCTCGAACGGATCTCACCCATTCACTTAAATTCAGGTTATACTATTGCGCCTGAAGACTAAGGGATTCAATTATGAGTTGGTTAAAAAAATTATTACCTTCGAGAGTTAGAACCGAAACCTCTCAAAAAAAAGGGGTACCAGAAGGTCTATGGGTGAAATGCTTGGGCTGTGCCTCAGTTCTCTATCGCAGCGAGCTTGTTAAAAATCTTTCTGTTTGTCCTAATTGCAATCATCATCATCGCTTAACAGCTCGGGAACGAGTAGCTCAATTTCTTGATGAGGCAGGACAAGAAGAGATAGCAGCTAATCTTGAACCGATTGATCGCTTAAAGTTTAAGGATTCAAAGAAATATAAAGAACGGATTGCTCAAGCACAAAAGGCGACTGGAGAAAAAGAGGCCTTGATTGTCGTGAAGGGAAATCTGAAGCGGCAGCCAGTGGTTGTCAGTGTTTTTGAATTTAATTATATCGGTGGCTCCATGGGAGCAACCGTGGGTGAGAAATTTGTTCGAGCGGTCAATATCGCAACAGCTGAAAGACGTCCTTATATTTGTTTTACAGCAAGTGGGGGAGCAAGAATGCAAGAAGGGTTATTTTCCTTGATGCAAATGGCCAAAACGTCTGCAGCTCTTGCTCGCTTTGAAGATACAGGCTTGCCTTTTATTGTCGTACTAACCGATCCCACCCTGGGCGGAGTTTCTGCAAGCTTTGCCAGCCTTGGAGATATCATTATTGCTGAACCCAATGCGCTCATTGGTTTTGCTGGCCCCAGGGTTATTGAGCAAACGGTTAGACAAACACTACCTGAAGGGTTTCAACGTAGTGAATTCTTACTTGAGCACGGTCATATTGATATGGTTGTTGAACGGAAACACTTACGCAATACGATTGCTGAACTTGTGGCAAAATTGTCTCACCTTAATTTGAAAAATATTGTCGATGAAGCAGTATAGGCATTTTAGTGTTGCTGAGTGGTTATTTTATCTTGAACATCTTCCACAGCACGAGATTCAACTGGGTTTAACCCGCATAAAAAAAGTTGCTGCTTCTCTTCAACTATTACAGCCCAAAGCCAAAGTTATTTCAGTGGCTGGCACGAATGGCAAGGGGTCTACTGTTGCTGCTCTTGAAGCTATCTACCTGGCCGAAGGTTATGATGTTGCAACCTATACATCACCTCATTTACTCTCATTCAATGAGCGAATAAAAGTTAATCAAAAGGTTATTAAAGATGAGGAACTCGCTGAAGCCTTTTGTGTCGTAGAAGAGGCAAGAGAAAAAGAAGGGATTCATTTGACTTATTTTGAAATAGCAACTTTAGCTGCGCTATGGCATTTCCAAAGACATTCTATTGATGTTCTGATTCTGGAAGTAGGTCTAGGTGGACGATTAGATGCGACAAATATTATCGATGCTGATTTGGCGATTATTACGACCATTGATTTTGATCATCAGGCTTTTTTAGGGGATACTAAAGAAGCGATTGGTTATGAGAAAGCAGGTATCTTAAGACCAAAGAAGCCTCTTATTTATGCCGACATAAATCCAACTAATAGCATTCTCGCAGTGGCCGCTTCCTTAAATTGCCCTACTTATATTAGTCATCAAGATTATAAATATGCTCCTGTGGAGGGTATATTTCATGTCATTAATGAGCATGAAACAATTACTGACTTACCACAGCCAGTTTTGCACCCTAATTCAATTGGGGCAGCTATCATGACTTGTTTATGCTTAAGGAAGAGCTTGCCAATCAACTTTTCGTCGATTAGAGAGGCTTTAGGACATCTTTTTTTGCCGGGAAGGTTGCAATTGATTAAAGGTGAAAAGAGTACATTGTTTGATGTTTCGCATAATCCTCAAGGGGTCAGTTATCTTGCAGCTCATATTAAACGTTTGTCTTGGCAAGGTTCTATCCATGTTGTATTCTCAGCGTTACGAGATAAAAATATTCCAGAGCTCATTGCGCCTTTAATTGACCATGTTCATCATTGGTACTTAGCACTTCTAACCAGTAAACGGGCTGCATCCAGGGAACAATTTAACACAGCCTTTCGTATTTATGATATAGTGCCTTTTTATTACGATAATCCTCGATTAGCTTATCAGGCAGCTTGCAATACAGCTAACGCAGGTGATTTAATCGTAGTTTATGGTTCATTTCTAACAGTAGGAGAGGTGCTACCTGCTGTGTATAATTCTACCAGAACTGGGGAGAGATAATGAAATTTACGATGGATGAACGGGTGAAACATCGCTTAATAGGTCTTGCTGTGATTCTGTCTATCGCTGCTATTTTTGCTCCTGCAATCATCAAAAAATCGAATCAACGAATTGGTGACAATGTCAGCGTATCCGTGAAGCTACCACCTAAACCAACTCCACCAAAAGTGGCTATACCAAACGAAAAGGCCATGTTTGAAACGGTTAAAGTTGCGCGTGTCGAAATCCCTGAGGTACCTGCATCATTAGAAGAGTCAACCCTTTCCAAGGCGCAATCCTTAAGTGAATTAAAGCAAATTAAAGAAGCCGTTGAGCCTATGGTGGCAAAAGCGAAAACAGAACCAGCTAAATTAATCAAACAAAAGCTCAAGCCCACCATTGTTGCTGCTGCAACCAAAAGTATCAGTAATCAACAGCAAAGGAAGGTAGACTCCAAGCCGGTTACCGCCATGACCAAGCCAGCAACCGTGGCGAAAAAAGCAATTGTACATAATACTAAAGGGCGTTATGCAGTGCAGTTAGCAACCTTTGCAAAACAGCAGAATGCTGATTCTTTATTATCTAAATTGAGAGCGAAGGGATACAATGCAACGTATTATAAGGTAAATACTCGACTAGGTCCTGTTTATAAAGTAATTGTTGGACAAGGTAATCAAAAAGAAGAAGCTAAATTACTACAGCAACAGTTAGCAAGTGTGATGCAAATTAAAGGCTTTATTGTGACGACTGGGGTCAGTTAAGTTATGCAATGGCATTGGATTGATTTACTGATCGTTGCTGTTATTGCTTTATCAGTTGTAACCGGTCTTATTCGTGGCTTTGTCAAAGAGCTTATTGCCTTGGCTGTTTGGATTCTGGCCATTTGGTTGGCCTTCACTTACTCTCAGAACTTAGATCCTTGGCTGCAAAAATATATTCAAGATAAAACAACACGAACAGTGACAGCTTTTATTATTATCTTAATTGCCATCTTAATTGCTGGTGGCATAGTCAATGCAATTCTTAGCTTTATCTTAAAACGCTCTGGACTAAGTGGCACAGATCGCATTCTGGGTATGGCATTCGGCTTTGTTCGTGGAGTATTCATCATTGCCTTAATTATGGTCGCCATCCAAATGACCTCCGTACCCTACAAGAAATATGCTGCTAATTCAAAACTTTATGCTCAATTTGAGCCGGTTGTTAATTGGCTCTATAGTCTCATGCCTGAATTTATCAAACAGATGAAAGTTTTTGATAAACAGGGAATACAATTACCGAAGACTAGTTCACAAGATTCTCCTGATAAGCGCACTGAGCAGCCGAAGGTAAAAACTCCCGTTAAAGAAGCACAACCAGATAAGGAGAGTTTTCTAACCCATCCTGATGATTTTGAATTCTCCAATGCTTAACTATCAAGCAGTCTAAACTCTATTAGCTCTAATTAAACTCTGTAACACTACAATTGTGCAATTCATTTACTAATCGTTAATTATATCTATGCATATCCATGGCTCAATATGAATGTAAAAAAATCTGAATGATCATTATTGCTGTTGACCGCGGGATATTTATACTGAATAATCATTTTGCACTGAATTAAATTATTCAGAGTGCTAATTAACCTGACATGTATAAATTCCATTGAGAGGAGGCTAACATGCTTACAGTAGAAAATATTAAGCAGCTGATCAATCGTTGTCGGCTGATCAGTATTCTTGGTCTAAATGGAATAAGCGTTAATATTCCTGAACTTAAAATCGATATATTAAAGCCCCCACATGATTTTGTAGGTGTTGGTGGGAATCCTGCAATATTCATTAATCAATATACTTACAGGCTCTTAGGCAAAAAGCATAAAAACTGGGTGGTTAATGAAACTATAGCCATGAAAGCCATTTTGTTGAATAAACCCGCCATAGAGGTCATTGGAGCCATTGTTCACGAGGTAGGACACGCGTTTAACGTCGCGGCTAAAATACCCAATACAGAGGCAAATGCTTACATATTTGAGATTGAAGTGATGTGCAAGCTGTTTGAAACTAAGTATCATTTGCTTGGTAAATGTACTAGCGCTGATGCTGAAGCTTATTTTAAATCGCGATTGTCTTACTATAAGATGGAAATTAACGACACTACACTTGCTAAGTTAGTGGCAGGGCTTAAATGTGAGTTTGATCTTGAGCCAGCTCCTCCATTGCAAAAGCAAAATCCCAACCATCTCCCTAATCTGTTTTTCCCTGAGAAATTTAGTTTTTTTGCACGGAAGCATTGGAAAGCAGAGTGTGAGCTAATTAGGTTAAAGATGGACTCTCATTTACCACGGATTGTCGTTAACTAATTATTGATATAAATTTGATTTTCTTTGATATATTGTAGGACGGGTTTAGGAATATAAGATTTTAGATTTTGTCTTTCAGCCAGTCCTTTCCTAAGCTTCGTTGATGATATATCAAAACTGCCGGCATCGCAGGAATAAATGAAGCCGTGGCTGTTGTTGAGGATTGCTTTTTCATCATGGGTTTCGTGGATTTTTAGCAGTTCCTCAAGAACTGTAGGAAGTCTAACATTCTCAATGCCTGCACGCTTAATGATCAGTATATTTGCAAGAGTGAGTATCCGTCTCCAATCATGCCAGTTCGGGAGTTGTATGAAAGTATCCATTCCCATTAAGAGCGTTATTGATATATCTGTCCCTAATCGACGGCGGAAGTCTGCTAATGTAATCACCATATATGAAGGGCTGTCACGCTCAATTTCAGACAAATCAATTGCGAAATGCTCAGGCAGACTTGTCAAAGCAAGTTTTAACATCTCTACTCTTTGTGCAGGCGTGGCAGTAGCTTTTTGCTTAAGGACAGGATCTTTGCAGGGTAAGAAAATAAACTGATCAAAATGGAATCGTCTTTGAAGATTAGCAGCAGTTTTTAGATGCCCATTGTGAACCGGATCAAACGTTCCACCGTAAATGATTATGCTATGCAAGATTCCCTACCTCTATACCCAAACAAAATGAAAGTGCCATTTGCTCTAAAGCGGGCCAAATTTGTCCATTGGCATTTGATTTTATGCGTTCATCAATTTTCTTGGAGAACTGTAATAATCGCACCAAGTGATTTTTCTGCACACGTTTTAAGGCTGATTGATATAATTTACTGCGATGAGCCCAAATTTTTAATTGGCTACAGGCTGTAGCAAATGATACAGATTGCTGAGTTAATTCGATAAGCTGGATTAAATTACGAAGGTCTTGTGCTAATAGCCATAAAACAAGAGTAGCCTCTGTACCACTATTGTATGCATGGCGAAGATGTAGAACAACTTTATCTGCGTCTGGCAGTAAACAGGCGTCGCTTAATTCAAATAATTGATAGTCACATTGGTTAGTAAGTTGGCTTTCTACAACAGCTGTAGTTAACATAGAACCATCATCAATTAATTGAATTTTCTCCAAAGCTTGTGCACAAGCAAGCATATTGCCTTGGGTGTATTGTTGAATTAATGCTGGAATCGCAGATTCAAATGTTATCTTTTTTTTTTGCAGCTGATCTCTTATCCAGTGTTGTGTAGCCACGTTGTCTAATGGGAAAATTTGAACAATATGAATTTGCTCGTGGTGTGTGAAACCAGTTAATTGCTTCGCAGGTAGGTTGGGTGCACGGATAATAATCAAACAACAAGGATTACTATTGGCGATGTAATGATTGAGAAAATGTTTGCCTGCGTTATCTAAGGTTTGTTTTTCATAACGGATATCAATTAGCGAGCTTTCTGCAAACAAGTTATAACTATAGGCCTTTTCTTCCACCTGAGCCCAATCGGCTGTTTGATTAATGTGTAAAATTGTTTCATGTGGTTCAGTATGTTGTGTTAGCCAGGCATGTTTAATATTTTTTGCAGTCTCTGATAACAGAAAATAATCCTGGCCTGTCAAAATATATATGGCTGGTAGTGCATGCCGAGCCAGGTAAGAAGCCAAAGTTTGTTGTTTAATGAGCATATTTAGTATCAGGTTCGTTGTTCGGACCGTAATTCTTAGCTTGGCTTATACGGTTAATGATTTGCGTAGCTGCTTCCACACGCATTTCATTTTTTAATAACGTTTCTTCAGCATCAGAACCTAAGATTCTGTCATTATTGATGGTAAGTTGTCGAGTAACAAAAACGTGACTGGATGGAATGATAGGACCACCTTTTGCCTTGATCAGGCTAAATTGGACATCATAAGTGAGTAAATACTGTCGAGGGGTTGTGCTGGCACTGACATTGGTCACTTCTTGCCTGTAGTTGTCTTTTTCAATGATGAGCAAGTAATTTGCCTGAGTAGGATCGTCAGTTATAGCGATCTTATAAGCCTCCAACTGATCCTTTAATAAATTGTCCAGATCACGATGTGCATTCTGAATAACAATGGCAACATGATTAAGCCATGGAGGGATGTCAGTCATCCCGCGTAGATGAAAACCGCAACTGGCTAATAAACCAAGGATTAAGCAAATAACTAGTCGACGCATCAACTAATAACCAAATTAATTAGTTGGCGGTGAGCAACAACAACCGCCTTCTTGATTGTCTTGCCTCCAAGAAAACTCTTTGCATGTTTCTTGGCCATCTCGATTAGTTCATTCTCATCTGTATCGCTATGAGCGGTAAATTGTGCTCTTAATTTACCATTCACTTGTACAACAAAATCAAGCTCATCTGTTTTCAGTGCGCTTTTATCAACTTTTGGCCAGGGCGCATCAATGATAGCTCTCTCAAATCCTAGTTGGTGCCACAGATGATGACAGATATGTGGTGTGATGGGTGCCAGTAAACGAAGAAGAATACTCATCCCAGAGTGTAAGAAATATTTATCTTCCTCAGACTCAACCGTATAAGAAGAAAGCTCATTGAAGAGTTTCATGCAGCCAGACACTACGGTATTAAATTGGTGCCGTTCATAGTCATGACTTGCTTGCACCAAGATTTGATGAACATTTAAGCGGGATTTTTTTAGACGTGCACTTGTGTGTTGCCAATCAATATTTCCATTCCCGCATAAAATGGCATCATTTATTTCAATAAATAATTGTTGATGCTGATAGGCAAAAGCCCAAACACGTTTAAGGAATCGATGTGCGCCTTCGACAGCAGCATCAGACCATTCCAATGATTGATCAGGTGGCGCTGCAAACATAACAAATAATCTTGCAGTATCAGCACCGTAGGTATCCATTAGATGGTTAGGATCAACAACATTGCCCAACGATTTAGACATTTTATGGCCATCTTTCAACACCATGCCTTGTGTTAATAAGGCTTTAAAAGGTTCATCTGAATTGACTAGCCCTTCATCGCGCATGAGTTTGTGGAAAAAGCGTGCATAAAGTAAGTGCATTACCGCATGTTCGATCCCACCAATGTACTGATCAACTGGTGTCCAGTACTTGGCTCTATCGTCTAACATGGCACTTTCTTGGCCCTTGCAGGCAAAACGAGCATAGTACCAGGAGGATTCAACAAAGGTATCAAACGTATCTGTCTCACGTGTGGCCTCTTGTCCACATTTAGGACATTCAGTCTGCACAAATTCACTGCACTGAGCTAACGGTGAACCGCTTCCCGTTAATTGCACATCATAGGGGAGCGTGACGGGCAAATCTTCTTCAGGTACGGGAACAATGCCGCACTCTTCACAAAATATCATTGGAATGGGGGTACCCCAATAGCGTTGCCGTGAAACGCCCCAATCTCGAAGCCGATAATTAATGGTCATCTTACCCGCATCGTGATGCTCAAGATAGTTAGCAATTTCTTTCGTTGCCTCAGCGGAAGATAAGCCATCAAATTGCCCTGAATGAATTAATTTTCCTTCATCGGTGAAGGCTGATTTGCTGTAATCATGTTGGTAGTCATCAACAGGAACAATAACTTCTTTGATTGGCAGCTTGTATTTATGAGCAAATTCCCAATCTCGCTGGTCATGAGCAGGCACTGCCATGACAGCTCCAGAGCCATACTGCATGAGCACAAAATTAGCTATCCATACAGGGACTTCATCGCCAGTAATAGGATGAATGGCTGCTATGCCTGTGGAAATACCTTTTTTCTCCATGGTGGCTATGTCAGCTTCAGCCATACGAACCCCCTGGCAGCTGTCAATGAAAGCCTGGACTTCAGGTTTCTGACTTGCCACTTCCTTTGCCAAGGGATGGTCAGGAGCTACCGCCAAATAGGTAACGCCCATTAACGTGTCTGGACGTGTAGTATAGATCTTGAGTCGTTTAGGGAAGCCAAGAACTTTAAAGCTAATTTCACAACCTTCAGAGCGGCCAATCCAATTGCGCTGCATTTGCTTAACTTGCGCGGGCCACTCATCCAAGATATCTAAATCATTTAATAATTCATCAGCGTAAGCAGTAATCTTAATAAACCATTGAGAGATTTCTCTGCGTTCAACGAGTGCGCCAGAACGCCAGCCTCGACCATCAACCACTTGTTCATTGGCAAGAACAGTTTGATCGACCGGATCCCAATTAACTACGGCATTCTTTTTATAAACCAAGCCCTTTTCATAAAGCTTAATGAAAAACCATTGTTCCCAGCGATAATAATCAGGGTCACAAGTAGTAATTTCGCGTTTCCAATCATAGGCATTACCCAGACGTAAAAATTGCTCCTTCATAGAAGCGATATTTCTTTTAGTCCATTCAGCGGGATGAATACCATGTTTAATTGCTGCATTCTCGGCAGGTAAACCAAAGGCATCCCATCCGATGGGTTGCAAAACATTTTTCCCTAAGGCTCGTTGATATCGAGTGATTACATCGCCTAAGGTGTAGTTCCTTACGTGTCCCATATGCAAGGTACCGCTAGGGTAGGGAAACATGGATAAGCAGTAAAATTTTTCCTTATTTAAGTCTTCAGAAACGTTAAATGATTGTTTCTTAAGCCAGTATTGCTGGGCTTGTTCTTCAACTTCACGGGGGTTATAGCTGTTATCCATAATTAGTAAGTTATATTTCAGTAAGGCTGGTAAGAATAACGCCTCTTGTGCTCTGCAGCAATAGGTTTAATGGTTAAGTTTAGATGAAAAAATACGATAGATGCCATAAAACAACACAATCAATAAACAAAAAATCAGTACGGGAGCATCACCTAAAGAAACCCATGGTGTAAGGCCTGTTGCAGGAAAAAGCGTTGTTCGCAGGACTCCAGTACTAAAGGCTGGCAAAGAAGAAATGATTTCTCCACGGCTGTTGATCACAGATGATAAGCCATCATTGTTTGCAACAACTTGATACCTGCCTGTTTCAAGAGAGCGTACTTGGGCCATCTGCAGCTGTTGGTACATAGCCAAGGAATGTCCAAACCAACCATCATCACTAATAGAGACAATCCACTCTGCTCGTGGGAGTTGACGGCGCAATAAATCACCATAGGCCAGCTCATAACAAATCAGAGTTGCTATTGGATGTCCCTTAATTTTAACGAGAGGTTGATTATTTTTACCCGGCATCAAATTAGCAGCGGGGATTGCCAACCATTCACTAATGGTTTGCATGGCTTTGGGGATATATTCCCCGAAAGGAACAAGATGTTGTTTTAAATAAAAGCCCTTAGCTGCCCCTAAACTAATCAAGGCATTAAAATAAGCGTTTTCGTCTATCATGGAGGGCTTCGGGATGCCTAATAAAATGGCACTACCTGCCTGCTTGCCTTTTTTATCCAACTCAATAAGAACATCTTCGACATAACTTGGTGGGAGAGGAATGGCCGATTCTGGCATGACAATGAGAGAGGTCCCCAGCAATTTTTCTGTCTCAGTCTTGTAACGTGTCAACAATTGCCAAAATAAATGTTCATCCCATTTATCGCGCATCGATAAATTGGCTTGGATGATACCAACGGAGAGAGGTTCAGCTTTTTCTTTCGACCACATTAGTGATTTCAATGTTGAGGGTAGTAATAAGAGGAGAACAAAAACGCTTAGCGCTAAATATCGTCGTAACCCAGAAAGTTTTATACTCACTACTAGTAAAGTGGCAGTAAAACAAGTGAGGAAGCCTACACCGAAGACACCCATAATAGGTAAAAGATATTTTATCGGCGCATCGAATTGACCAAAGCCAATGAGTAACCAGGGGAAGCCACTGAAGAGAATAGAGCGACCGTATTCAAATAAAATCCATAGAGCACTGAATAGTAAACCGGAATAGAGTGGGGTATGCGGCGGATTTAATTTTTTAAAAAGTACCGCCATGCTTGCTGGAAATAAGGCAAGGTAGAGTAAAAAAAACAAAGTGATCAATGCTGAGACAATGCTATTTAAATGACCATATTCGTGAATACTGACATAAACCCACGAGATCCCCAGACCAAAATATCCCAGCCCAAAAAAAAGGCCATTTAAAAAAGGATGTTGCTTATTTTCATCAAGCAAGTGAGCATAAAAAAATGCCAGACTAAGAATGGCTGCCCCCGGTATATGAAAGGGGGCAAAACTTAAAGGGAGAATTAAGCCAAATAAAAAGGCGCGCAGCAAATGGCCATAATTAAGCGTTTTTGCTGAAATTGATATCTGTTCTGGAAGAGCGGCTGCCTGAGTCATAGCTTTGATGTGCATTAAATGAATGCCACCATAGAATACTAATTGTTAAAGGTCAAGATTGTTAACGCCATTGAAGTGATGTATCACCACGAGATTTTTACTTCAATGAGGCCTAAAGATTAAAGCCACAGTAGGGAGAGATTCTTTTTTGTGAAAAAATTGGTTAATTATAGATCACTTTGGTTAAATATGGTATTCTATTTATTAAATGAAATCATTTTTGTGAGGCTTTTAACATGATTTCTAAAGGAAAGGCTCAGGAGCTATTAAATAAATATAAAAAGGATTTGGAAGCTATGCAAGAGAATGTAAAAAACCCACCTTCTCATGCTTACCCCAGTCGTGGTGATTTTCAAGTTCTACCCAATTTGATACAGGCACTAGAATGCATAGCCGAAGGGAAAGTTTATAAAGCTACTGATTATGTGGGTGGGCAAGGTAGCATAGGGCATGTAAGCAGGGATCCTCAAGAAGCTTTTGCTAATCTGTCATCTTATTTAGATGAGCGTTTTCTAAGATCTTATTCAAAAGATAATTCGACACTATTCAAGATGACCAATTTTTGTGAAGAAATAAGAAAACCCGTTGCTGAATATCAAGAACGCAGAGAGATATGTAATCAGGCTCTCGATAAAATTAGTGACTTTATCAAAAAGCATCCAGGTGTTGATGGCTTAGAGAAAATGCAAGGGATCATTAATAGTAATGCTTCCAGTCAAGAGAAACTTTCTCAAATCATAGAGTTGGCAAAATATAAAAAATCAGACTTTTCTATTACACAGTTCGTACACGAACATATTCGTGGCAGAAAGCCTGAGGTTGAAAACTTCTATCAAGAGATTGCAAAATTAGATATGAACAATACTTCAGCCTTAAAGGAATATGCAAAGCCACCAGAGAAATCACCAGAGGAGCGTTTTGCATTGCAGTCCTTTTTGGATAGAATGAGCGATTTCTAGTGCTACTCTCGGCAGCAACACTCCTATTAAACGCTAAACAGACGTTCTGACAAAACACATCGCTTCTTAAATTAAGCCTTATAGACCAGAGGTACTGTGGCTCTAAATGAGCCAAAGTTGTTAAATCAATAGACCTATATCCAAGTGCCATTTATTTAGTGTACGATGACGGCTCGTTTTACACTGGAGAAGGATGTATATGTATAACGTTATGATCACTGGCGCTGGGAAAATTGGAAGTTTAATTGCCTGCCTGCTGGCAGATAGTGGTGACTACCAAGTTCATATAGCCGATTTGGAGTTCTCAGGAACTGACGTTAACCGTTTGTTGCAGGCTATGCCTGAGGTAAAAACAATCGCTTTGGACGTCAAAGATCAAGAGGCCACGCAAAATTATTTAGAGAAAAATAATATTGTTGCTGTGATCTCAAGTCTCCCTTATTTTCTTAATACGTATGTGGCAAAAGCTGCAAAGGCTGCAAAAGCACATTATTTTGATCTCACTGAAGATACTTCTGTCACAGAGGCGGTCAAGGCCATTGCTGAAGGGGCACAAACGGCTTTTGTACCTCAGTGCGGTTTGGCACCAGGGTTTATCAGCATTGCTGCAAATAGCCTGATGAAAGAGTTTGAACGATGTCTGCACGCAAAATTGCGCGTAGGGGCTTTACCTCAACGTGCCAGCAATGCACTACACTATTCTTTAACATGGTCAACAGATGGAGTTATTAACGAATACGGTAATCCTTGCTATGGAATTGAAGCAGGCAAACCTGCCGTCCTTAAACCATTAGAAGGATTGGAATCCATTCAAATTGATGGCTGTGAATACGAAGCCTTTAATACGTCAGGTGGTTTGGGCAGTTTAGCTGAGTTATATGAGGGTAAAATCCAGAGTTTAAATTATAAGACCATGCGCTACCCTGGGCATTGCGAAAAAATGCGCTTACTGATGAATGATTTAAAATTAAATGAAGACCGCGATACCTTAAAACGCATTTTAGAGAACGCCATTCCCAAAACGTATCAGGATATAGTCATCGTCTATGTTACGGTAGAAGGGATAAAACAGGGCGAACTCACTGAAAAGAGTTACGTGAAGAAAATTTATCCGCAAGAAATACGTGGTCTAGAGTGGTCTGCCATTCAAGTGAGCACCGCATCGGGTATATGTGCCGTCGTGGATTTGGTTTTGGGTCAAGCCAATGAGTATCACGGTCTGATTCTGCAGGAGAATTTCCATTTGACCGATGTGTTATCCAATCGCTTTGGTCTGTATTACGCTTAGGAGAGGGAGATGGATTTATTAAAACGCCTTAATATTAATGAGATTAACCCTGGTGCTTTCAGTGGCCAGGGGTGGCAAAGTGAAATAGGAGAGACACGTCTTGCTTCCTTCTGCCCTGCTACTGGGCTAAAACTTGCTGAAATTGCAACATGCTCTATGAAAGATTATGAAGATGTGATGCAAAGAGCACATGAGGCTGCATTATTGTGGCGTGAGGTACCAGCACCGCAACGCGGAGAAATTATACGTCAAATCGGACAAGCATTACGTGAACATAAAGATCTATTAGGTAGCTTGGTTTCTCTTGAAATGGGGAAATCAAAGCAAGAAGGAGATGGTGAGGTTCAAGAGATGATTGACATTGCTGACTTTGCAGTTGGTCAATCGCGCATGCTTTACGGCAAAACCATGCACTCGGAACGTCCGCAGCACCGCATGTATGAGCAGTGGCATCCCTATGGCATCGTTGGTGTAATATCTGCCTTTAACTTTCCTGTAGCTGTGTGGGCCTGGAATGCGTTTATTTCTGCTATTTGTGGGAACGTTACCTTGTGGAAACCATCTGCAAAGACGCCTCTTTGTGCTGTTGCTGTACAAC
Organism: Legionella lansingensis; assembly: GCF_900187355.1. Taxonomy (NCBI): domain Bacteria; kingdom Pseudomonadati; phylum Pseudomonadota; class Gammaproteobacteria; order Legionellales; family Legionellaceae; genus Legionella; species Legionella lansingensis. The sequence goes on from NZ_LT906451.1 coordinate 1,223,572, forward strand.
ATATTTGCAATAAGGTACTACAAAAAAATAATTGTCCTGAAATTTTTAGCCTAATTATTCCTGAGTCACATGATGTTGCTGATGCGATGGTCAATGATCAACGTATCCCTCTTATTTCTTTCACAGGTTCTACTGCTGTAGGTAAACAGGTTGCCATGAAAGTCGCATCTCGCCTTGGCAAAACCATTTTGGAGTTAGGTGGCAACAATGCAATTATTCTTGATGAATCAGCAGATTTAAACTTGGCTATTCCAGCCATTGTGTTTGGAGCTGTAGGTACGGCCGGACAACGATGTACTTCAACTCGCCGTTTATTTGTTCATCAATCGATGTTTAAAGAAGTGGTTAAGCGTTTGCAGCATGCCTATGAGCAAATTACCATTGGTGATCCTTTAGACAGTAAAAATTTAATGGGACCTCTCATTGATGAACAGGCTGTTAAGCAATTTAAGCATGCGATATCGCGCATCACTGCAGCTGGAGGGCAGATTGTTTTTGGTGGCGAGGCGCTTAACACGGCAGGCTATTTCGTTCAACCTACATTAGTTACTGATGTAGAGAATCACTGGGACATTGTCCAAGAAGAAACGTTTGCTCCAATTCTTTATGTCATGCCCTATCGCAGCATCGAAGAGGCCATTGCTTTGCAAAACGGCGTTCCTCAGGGCCTATCTTCTGCCATATTCACACAAAATCTGAAACATGCGGAACTCTATCTAAGTGCCGTAGGCAGTGATTGTGGTATAGCAAACATCAATATTGGTACCTCAGGTGCTGAGATTGGTGGTGCTTTTGGTGGTGAGAAGGAAACGGGCGGTGGTCGTGAATCAGGCTCCGATGCTTGGAAGGCCTACATGCGTCGCCAAACGAATACGATTAATTGGGGAGATGCGTTGCCGCTAGCGCAAGGTATTCGTTTTAATATTTAACAGAGGATAGGAAATCATGCAGGAACCATTTTTCATTAGGAAGGTCGCGGTTCTCGGTGCTGGCGTAATGGGTGCCCAAATTGCAGCGCATTGTGTAAATGCAGGAATTGAAACCTTGTTGTTTGACTTGGCTGCGAAAGAGGGAAACAGTAATGCTTTGATTGATAAGGCGCTTGCTAATTTAGGTAAATTAAAGCCTGCTCCTTTGGCTACCTCACAAACGGTAGCCTATCTACGAGCACGAAATTATGAAGAACATTTAGCTGATTTGAGCGATTGTGACTTGATCATTGAGGCAATCGCTGAGCGCTTGGATTGGAAAGAAGACCTATATCGAAAAATTGCACCGCACTTAAGACAACATTCGATTTTGGTTAGTAATACGTCTGGTCTTAGCATTAATACACTAGCCGAAGTTTTACCTGCGGTTCATCGTAGTCGCTTTTGTGGTGTTCATTTCTTTAATCCTCCTCGCTATATGCACCTGGCTGAGCTGATTCCTGCACACACAACAGACAGTCATTTGCTGGATCAGCTTGAAAGCTGGTTAACCAGTCGTCTGGGTAAGGGAGTTGTTCGTGCCAAAGATACCCCTAATTTTATTGCTAATCGTATAGGTGTTTTCTCTTTATTGGCAACCTTACATCATGCCGAAAGCATGAATCTCGGTTTGGATGAAGTTGATGCACTAACAGGGCCTTTATTGGGTCGACCAAAATCAGCAACGTTTAGAACAATGGATGTTGTTGGTTTGGATACCATGCAACATGTCGTCCGTACGATGGAAGAACAGTTAACAGACGACCCTTGGCACGCACATTTTAGATTACCTGAATGGTTGCTAGGACTCATCAAAGAGGGTGATTTAGGACAAAAAACGGGGCAGGGTATTTACCGTAAGAATGGTAAAGAGATTGAAGTGTATAATCTTAAGTCAGGTAGTTATCGACCTTCTAAAGGAGAAATTAGTGGGGAAGTGAAGGCGATAATGAAAACTCCGGATCCTTCACAACGAATGCAGCAATTGGTTTCTTCCGATGATAAGCAGGCTAAATTTTTAACTGCTTGTTATCGCGATCTGTTTCATTATTGTGCTTATCATTTGCAAGACATTGCTGATAGCGTTCGTGATGTTGATTTGGCCATTCGCTGGGGATTTGGTTGGCAAGAAGGGCCCTTCGAAACTTGGCAAGTTGCAGGTATTGCAGCAATGCAAGACATAATAAACAAAGCCAGGGCCAAAAATGAGACTCTAAGTCAAGCAGAGTTACCAGATTGGCTGAAGAGAATCACTGATTTTTACACGAGTGAGGGTGCTTACGCGCCAAGTCAGCAAAAACATGTCCCGCGCAGTGAGCTTCCCGTTTATCAACGCCAATTTTTCCCAGATCGTGTGTTAAATGAAAAAAGATTATATACACCTTCGTTATTTGAAAACGATGGTATTAACTTATGGCTTCTCAAAGATGATGTCGCTGTCGTTAGCTTTAAGAGTAAAGCCAATACTATTGGTCAAGCGGTTCTGGATGGTTTGGAGCAGGCTATTGATAAAGCAGAAAAAGAATGCCAAGGCTTGATTATTTATCAGTCGGATGCCAATAACTTTAGCTCTGGTGCAGACTTGCGAGGTGTTGCTTCCCTTATCCAGGAAGATAGGATGGATGCCTTGGATGCAATGATAAGGCATTTTCAGCAAGTTGCTATGCGCTTAAAATATTGTGCTATCCCAACCGTTGCTGCGTTGCGTGGTCGTGCACTAGGGGGTGGTTGCGAATTAATGATGCATTGTAATGCTGTTGTGGCTGCTTTTGAATCATACCCCGGTTTGGTGGAAGCAGGTGTGGGTCTGATTCCCGCAGGTGGTGGTTGTAAGGAAATGGCTATGCGCGCTGCACAAAAAGCCCAAGATGCTGACTTATTAGTCTTTTTGCAGCCTTATTTCCAACAAATTGCCACCGCTTTTGTTGCCGGTAGTGCTGCTGAAGCTATGCAGAAAGGGTTTTTAAAAGCAACTGATCACTGGGTTATGCATTCGAATGAAGTCTTGTTTGCGGCTCTTTCGCAAGTAAAGTTAATGCAAGTCATGAATTATCAAACCCCACTTAAAACACGCTTTAAAGTGGCAGGTCGTGAAGGGCATGCGCGCTTGCAGGCTGGATTGGTGAATTGGTTAGAAGGTGGTTTTATTTCTCAACATGATTATTTTCTTGCTGACCAATTGGCAAGTGTCCTTTGTGGTGGTGATGTTAACCAAGGTGAATTGGTGGATGAGGCTTGGTTGCTGCATCGAGAAAGGGAGGCATTTATGACTTTGGCTGCAACACCATTGTCGCAGGCTCGAATAGCGCATTTATTAGAAACTGGCAAGCCCTTGCGCAATTAAGGAGACTTAGGATGACAAATGTATATGTAGTTGATGTGCTGCGTACCCCTGTTGGCAAAGCCCCAAGAGGTGTTTTTCGTCATACCTTGCCGGATGATTTATTGGCTCATACAATAAAATCTTTAAAACAACGTAATCAATCTGTAGATTGGCAAGAAATTGGCGACGTGGTAATAGGCTGTGCGATGCCTGAAGCGGAGCAAGGGATGAATGTCGCACGTATTGCTTCGCTTTTAGCTGGTATACCACAAAGTGTTCCTGCTATGACGATTAATCGCTTTTGTTCTTCTGGTGTACAAAGTATTGTTACCGCCGCTTCTTCTATTACAAGTGGTGATATTGCAATGGCTTTGGCAGGAGGTGTAGAAAGTATGTCCATGGTTCCATTAGGTGGTAACAAATACACGGCCAATCCTGCGATCTTTACTGATGAACATGTCGCCATAGCTTATGGTATGGGTATTACAGCAGAAAACGTTGCCAAGCGTTGGGAAGTGACAAGAGAACAGCAAGATGAATTTGCTGCTGAAAGTCATCGACGGGCTGTCGCAGCACAGCAGCGTGGTGATTTTAAAGCGGAAATCACGCCTGTGGAGATCACTGTTCGCCATGCTGATTTGGCTACTTCCAAGGTGATAAGCAAGAAAAAACTCATTTCTGACGATGAAGGTCCGCGGGCGGACACATCTTATGAAGCGATTTCTCGCCTTAAACCAGTTTTTGCTGCTAAAGGAACTGTTACGGCCGGAAATAGTTCACAAACCAGTGATGGTGCAGGAATAGCACTGTTAGCCAATGAAGAAGCCTTGAAGAAATTTGATCTGCAACCTATGGGACGACTGTGCGGTTATGCGGTAGCTGGCGTTGCGCCTGAAGTAATGGGCATAGGTCCTATCAATGCCATTCCTTTAGCTCTTAAACGAGCCGGATTAACGCTAGATAAGATGGATTGGATAGAACTCAATGAAGCATTTGCTGCCCAAGCTTTAGCGGTGATTAAAACCCTGGACTTACCTAGAGACAAAGTAAATCCTTTGGGGGGAGCCATCGCTTTAGGTCATCCGCTGGGGGCCACAGGAGCTATTCGTACAGCCACGTTGCTACATGGACTACGACGTATAAAAGGAAAATACGGCATGGTCACCATGTGCATAGGAACAGGCATGGGCGCTGCCGCGGTGTTTGAGGCGATTTAGTTGTTGGTTTTGTCATCCTGAGCGAAAACGAAGGATTTCCTGAGTCTTAGAGAGCATTTACCAAACCGTGTCATCCTCGCTTTCGCGGGGATGACACAATGTGACGAATGATCTTGAATCTTGAGAGAGTCTGTGTTTTTTGCTCATGGATGACAATAAAAGCGCTCTGCCAAAGAATGCTACTTAGTCATAGGAACTCTTATGGACGTCATGCTACTAGAAAAACCAGGAAGCCCTCTAAAACCCGCTTATCGTAACAAACCCGAACCAAAAGCTACCGAGCTACTGATAAAAATTAAAGCTTGTGGCATTTGCCGCACTGACTTACATGTTGTTGATGGTGAATTGCAGTATCCCAAACTTCCTCTTATTCCTGGACATCAAATTGTGGGGGTCGTTGAAATGGTAGGTAGTGAAGTAAATGGAATTTCCAAGGGACAAAGGGTTGGGGTACCTTGGTTGGGTAGTAGTTGCGGTCAATGTGAGTTTTGTACCTCAGGCCGAGAAAATTTGTGTGATCAAGCCAAATTCACTGGTTATCAAATTGATGGTGGTTTTGCTGAGTATTGTGTGGCAGATGCTCGCTTTTGCTTTCCTATTTCCGAAAGCTATCCTGATGATCAAGCAGCACCCTTGTTTTGTGCTGGGCTAATTGGTTACAGAGCTTTGTTGAAGACCGGCGATGCCAAACATTTAGGGATTTATGGTTTCGGGGCTGCCGCTCACATTTTGATCCAAGTCGCAGAATATCAACATCGAAAGGTCTATGCTTTTACCAGTCCAGGCGATAAAGCCGCTCAGGATTTTGCCTATAAGTTGGGGGCCGCTTGGGCAGGAGGATCGGATGAGATGGCACCGCGCTTATTTGATGCAGCGATTATTTTTGCACCAGTAGGCAATTTAGTCCCTGTGGCTTTACGTGCGACGATGAAAGGTGGAATCGTTGTATGTGCAGGAATTCATATGAGCGATATTCCCAGTTTTCCCTATGAAATTCTTTGGGGTGAAAGAACGTTATGTTCTGTTGCCAATTTAACTCGAAAAGATGGCGAAGAGTTTTTAGCATTGGCCCCCAAAATACCCATCAAAACCGAGGTTCATACTTATCCTTTAGCTCAAACCAATCAGGCTTTAGATGATTTGCGCCACGGGCGATTTACGGGCGCAGCAGTGGTTGTTGTTTAGTTAGAGGGTGATTTCAACCTCTAAGATAATAAGCCATGAAGATGAGCTACCGCACATTCACCCAAACCCTGTAAGTTATACCCACCTTCGAGTACTGATAACATTCGACCATTGGAAGTTTTATCAGCAATTTGTTTAACTTTTTGGGTTATCCATAGATAGTCATCAGGGGTTAATAATAAATTGGCGAGCTCATCTTTATAGTAAGCGTCAAATCCTGCTGAAAAAAATATCATGTCTGGGGAAAAATCTTCGATTTGCTTAAACCAGAGCTTTTCAACATGTTCACGATAAGTTTTACCGGTAGTGTATGCAGGTAGAGGAATATTAATAATATTCTTCTCTTGTGTATTGGCTCCCCTAAAAGGGTAGAATGGGTGTTGAAAAGTTGAGCAGTATAGAACGCGCTCATCTCTCTTAAAAATATCTTCAGTACCATTTCCATGGTGGACGTCAAAATCAACAATAGCAACTCGCTCAAGGTCTAATTGTTCTAAAGCATGGGCGACACCTAAAGCGACATTATTGAAGATACAAAATCCCATGGCTTTATTTCTTTCGGCATGATGTCCAGGAGGACGGACGTTACAAAAAGCTGCATCGATTTCGTTTTTTAAAATGAGCTCAACACCATAGACAACAGCTCCAGCTGCTCGTAATGCTGCTTGTAGAGAATGAGGATTCATCCACACGTCGGGGTCTAATGGCACCAAGCCTTGAGAGGGTGCTATTTTAAAAATGAAATCCACATATTCTTCATCATGGACTCTGAGCAACTGTTCGCGTGTGGCTAAAGGGGCTTCGTAGTAAGTTATTACTTTATTTAAATCGGAAGCCTTGACTGCTTGCTCGATACTGCGAAGTCTGTCTGGCTGCTCTGGGTGGAAATCACCCATGTCATGAAGTAAGCAGTCCTTATGTGAAATGAATCCTATTTGCATATTTTATTCCTTAACCCCTTTATTAATTGTAGTCTGCATTCCTTTGTTATTAATGACAAGAATTAAGGCCATTTGGATTTGTAAGTTATATATTCTACGCTTAGATAGAGGGGATAAATTTATTTAGGAGTAAGCATGCGCATTACGTTTTTGGCTGCTGCATGTCTTTTTACGCATTCAGTTTTTGCTGATGTGATTGTTGGGTTTGCAGCCTATGAAAACGGTGATTATACAACGGCTTATCCCCATTTAATTCAAGCAGCCGATGAAGGAAACGATGAGGCAATGTATCTATTGGGGCGCATGTATCAATACGGTTACGGTGTTATTAGGGACGATGCAAAAGCAAAGGAATGGTACCAAAAATCTGCGGAAAGAAATAATGCCTTGGCACAACTTAGCTTAGGATTTCTTTATGATAATGGCAAAGGGGTAAAACAAGATTTTCAACAGGCCTTTTCCTGGTATATGAAAGCAGCAAGACAAGGGAATGCAATTGCTCAACGTAATGTCGGCTTGATGTATTCTGTTGGTGATGGAGTAGCGACCAATGAAGCTAAGGCGTTTGAATGGTTTAAAAAATCTGCTGAACAGGGTTATGCTCGTGCACAAGTTAATTTAGGTTATCAATACATGATGGGACTGGGCACAACCAAAGATGTGGACAAGGCGCTTTATTGGTATGAAAAAGCGGCTGAGCAAGGGGATGCTAAAGGACAATATAGTTTAGGTCTGTTATATACGGGTAAATATGGAATTGCGCAAGATCAACGGGCTGCGGCATACTGGTTTTCAAGTGCTGCTAATCAAGGTCACAAAAATGCCCAAGCCTATTTGGCGTATCAATACCTGAAAGGTTTAGGTGTTGATCAGAATTCCGAAAAGGCGGCCTATTGGTTTCATGCAGCTGCAGAACAAGGAAACGCACAAGCTCAAGCCGAACTTGGCCAACTTCTTTTAAGTGGAACAGGAATTGATAAGGATTATCAGCAAGCTGCCTACTGGTTTGGTAAAGCGGCTGATCAAGGGAACGCCATGGCACAAGGAAAGCTTGGTTATTTATATCTAGCAGGGCTAGGGGTCGGTAAGGATCTCAGTCGGGCTTATGCTTGGCTTAAATTGGCAGCATCAAATAAAAATGAACAGGCCGCAAAAGAGCTTTCACGGTTAGAACCGACTCTTTCTTCACAAGAAAGAGCACTCGGTGATCAATTATTTGAACAAATCAAAAAAGGAAAAGCGAGTTAACGTTTATACTCTCTTAAAAAGTATCAAAACTTGCGTACTCCTGCCATGGTAAATTCTGGCGACTGTAGTTGGTGACTTGCGCATGAGGAGGCCCATTTTGTAGCCAGGCGTCGAATTTTTCGAGTTTATCCGGATCTCCACAAGCAATGACTTCTACTCTGCCATCTGGCAAATTGCGCGCCCATCCGGTAATTCCCAATTTTTCCGCTTCCTCTCTAGCAGAGGCGCGAAACCACACTCCCTGTACGCGACCAGAAATAAAACAATGCATGCATGAGTGTTTGTCCATTGACCTTTCCTTTTCAAGACATAAACGACAAGATTAGCGTATTCCCCGTAGGGTGTGAAGTTGATAAGCTGGAGCTCAATCAAGTATAATGTTTGCTCATTCAGTTGAGACTTATTGTTTTTTTTATGAAATATTTTGCTTGTTTTCTTATGGCAATAAGTACTTTGCTTCACGCTGAGACTTATACCGCCAAACTAGGTGATACAAACGTTAAAATTATCAGGCAAATGGGCAAAGGGAAAACATTTGTTCATTTACATGAAAATGAACATACCGCTTTTCAGGCAGCAAAAATGTATATTGCTCGTGAAGGAGGTTCTTTAATTGCCTTAAAACATTCTGGGAATCGTAATATTGTTTTTCATTTGCATAAGCAACGCTATGAATTTGATCCAAATCGCATTTTTACGGACACAGGCATTAAAAAGACACTCAAGAAATTTGGCTCATACTCCCCTGAAGCTCATCAAGAAGTCAAAAAATTTGCCAATAAAATTATCAGCCTCCTGCCTGCAAAAGGAAAGGTTATCGCTGTTCATAATAATCGTGGGTACTCTCTCAAAGAGTATTTACCACATCATTCCTTAGCTCGTGACGCTAAGGCATTGAATTATGTCCCATGCACAAGTTATCGTAATTTCTATTTTGTTACCAAAAATCAAGAATATCAGCGCTTAAAAAAATTAAAATTTAATGTTGCTCTACAGTCTGATCATGCAACCGATGATGGTTCTCTTTCTTACTATTTAGGGCATAAAAATTACATTAATATTGAAGCTGCTTTTTATGCACTAAAGCAACAGCTAAAAATGCTTTACAATGCTTAGGCGGTAGGGGATCGTCTGATGGCACTTCCTCAAGGAAATTGAGGGCATTTTTAGTGCAACTTGCTTCGTCATTGCGAGCGCAGCGAAGCAACCCAGTTTGATCCTTGAACAAAACTCCGGTCTGGATTGCTTCACTTCGTTCGCAATGACGACACTTTTTCCTTGAGGAAGTGCCATTAGAGGATTGTAAATAGACCTAAAGATTTGCCAAAAAAGATTTTATTTTCTCTTGCGTTGCAATAATGTGTTCTTCATTTTGGTATTTATTTCGCGGCCAAAAAAATCCCTTTAACCCATCGCCCTTATTTCTAGGTACGACATGTACATGGAGGTGAGGGATAACTTTGGCTAATGACATTATTCATTGCGACAAAACTTCCACTAGCGCCCATGGCCTCTGTAACGGCTTTGGTCATTTTCTTAATCAATAAGAAAAATGGTTGAATCATCTGATCAGGTAAATCAGTTAATGTTTTAAAATGTCTTTTAGGCGCTAATAATGTATGTCCTGGGAACAAGGGGCGGTGATCCAAAAATGCAATAAATTTCTCATCCTCGAAAATAATGTAGGCTTGCTCTTCCTTAGTGACAATCAAATCGATAACGCATTTCTTTTGATTTTGCATAACCAATGCTCCCTTACTGCAATTCGATGATTAAACAGAATTTAAACTTTCACTGACAATACTCACGGAAATTTTGCCATTTCTGTCTTTACTACGCTTTAAGACAGTGTAATTTGTTAAATTAAGATCTGGATGAACAATCATGGCGACGCTTAAAAAATATTGGCTTTCAATAGTAATTTGTTGATTGCGGATATTTAATTTCTGTAATAGTGGTGCGATGTCTTGTAAATCTTGTATTCCTTTATCTCCCCGAGCGGTTATCAGCTCTTCGACTTGTGCCTCATTTAAGCCATTTGCTAGAGTTGCTAAAATTTGTTTTGAGGCTGTGTTGATGTTAATCGGAGTCACTTCAGGTAGAACAGTCAAGTAATCGAATAAACTGCTATAAAGCTTAGCATTAACATCTTTAATTAAGCGAAACTCAGAAACATGTTGCAATAATTGCTGGCTTGCAAAGTAAGGAGGCTTTTGTTGTAAATAGTAATTAACAAATTCATCTTGTCCACGACCTGGCTGATAAGGGCTTATCCAATTACGAGTGGCCAAGATAAGGGCTTCTTTTTCTGCGGCGCTTAATTTAGTCGGAGCAAGGTCTAAGATTTTTAAAAATGATGATTGGTATCTTTTGTCGCTTAGATTGTTTAAATTAAAGCGAGATTGTAAGTCGTATAAATGACCACTTGTGCCTACCTCTGGATAAGCGTTCTGTAATTTGCTTGGAAAATCAATAACTTTTCCGAATTCATCTGCTAGAGTAAATTTATTTTTCTTATCCGCCAATTCACTCATTGCCCAAAAAGTTACTGCTTGCGAAGCAAAATAAAGCTTATCGCTTAAAATAGTAAGACGGGTTCTATAAATGTCGAGTTGCAAGCGAGTGCTCATTGCTGTTGCCGCTATTGCAACCAAGGTCATGATGAATAGGGCGGTGATCAAGGCACTTCCGCTTTGTCTTGGATATGATTGAAAGTATAGGCTGACGTTCCGCGGCTTGACCGCGGAATCCAGTGGTGCTGATAGATTTCTGGATCCCGCGGTCAAGCCTCGGGAAGTCGGCATAAAGCCTATACTCTCAATCGCATCCTTTTGTCTATTATTCTGCATACAGTGCCTCTGGAATAATGGTCAAGAAAATCATGTTATCCCAATTCTTGTTGAGAGCAAGATTGAATTGAATCGCTTTGGGCAAGGGCTCCGCACGCTGGTTTTGCTGCACGGCATTTTCTCTCCACTCAGATAGTACTTCCAAACTGTGATTAAGATAAGCGAAGCGACAGCCCGTTAAATTACTTAATAGTACTTTATCTTCATAATCATTACGGTTAGTCGTATCAAGAACATGCCATGTCCTACGTAAAAGCTTATTATCTTGACAGACATAAGCCACGCGTTTGAGATGGCTGCGTTTCTCTTGACCACCTGGGTTTGCAATTCCAAGCCTGGTGAATTCAAGGTATTGAGGATGACCAACAAAAACAGGAAAAAGATGCATTTCATTGCCACGTATAGCTCGAGGTATCACTTGCTTTGTATCCCGCTCGATTAAAATAATGGCCAATTGCAGTTCATTAAGGCGATCTGCCTGCTGATTAACGCGTGTTTTTGTGTTAAATGAGTAATAAAGAACAGAGGAAGTAATGCTTGCCAAGATGGCGAAAACAGCAAGCGCTATTAAGATTTCAAGTAAAGTAAACCCTTTTTCCTTATTCATGCTGATACCGAAATGCTTTAAGTGGATTAGTAAATGGTCCAGCCTGATTTTTACTGACTGTTATGGTCATTTCTTGAACTGATTTTATCTTGCTCGGGTTTACTTTGACGCGCCAATACCAACGTTGCCCTAGCATGTTGGTGACTTGTGTTACTTCTTGGCTAGGGGATACGGCTAACAATCCCAGCTGCACCATGGTTACCCCTTGAACTGCAACCCAATGGCTAATCGTTTTCTCTTGGATTCTTTGTGTATTAGCTACATTTTGAGCGGTGGCTCCCATCAGTGCGGTCAAAGCGATGGCAATGACGGCTAAAGCAAGTAACACTTCAATTAAGGTAAAACCTGTTGGTAATTTTTTCATGACGCTTTGGGGAAAGTTAGAATGATTTCGCCGTTACGCTTGCCAATTAGCGTGGCTATAACAGGTTTTTGCATCGTACCAATATTCAAGACAAAAGGGGTCAGGTCTCCGGAAGAGTCAATGAGGATGTCGGGATTCTTGGAATTATTTTTTAACTTGCTCTGTGGCTTTACAACCACGTGGTCAGGAAAATGTCGTGTATGGAATAAACTTTTTTCTGGCATTGCTGTCCACGTCTTACCCTGTGTAAAACGCAATGTCTGATAACCATCCTGCCGCACATCGATACCTAATGTGGTCATTTCAAGGATTGCTTGCTGTTCTACTAACTTGATATAAGTTGAAAATTGTTCGGCAGTCATGAGAGCCCGTCGGGATGCACCAAAATCGCCAAATGTAAGCAATGCGAAGCCTATGGTGATACTTATAATGATCACTACTACCAAAATTTCAATTAAGGTAAATCCTTTAGCGTGCATTCCAATTGCCTATTTCGGCATTAATCCCTGTTCCTCCAGGTTGTCCATCTGCGCCTAAGGTAAACACATCCACCTCGCTATGTTCACCAGGATTCAGGTATAAATAATCGCGACCCCAAGGATCCTTAGGTAATGCTTGGAGATATTGTTTCCAGTCTCTAGGAGCGGGGGTGGTTGTTGGTTTCTCTACTAAAGCTAACAAGCCTTGATCAGTGCTGGGGTAAATCCCATTATCCAATTTATAGAGATCGAGTGCATTTTGGATAGCCAAAACGTCTTGTTTGGCCTTGACCACCCTGGCTTCATCAGGTCGACTGATGATTTTCGGTACAACAATGGATGCAAGGATGCCAAGAATGACGACCACAACCATAATTTCAATTAATGAAAAACCACTTTGTTTGCTCATTATTAAAAGCTCCTAAACTTACTCAAATATTCTAACGTTGTAACTACTTGTCCCTATCTATATTGCCCGACTTCCCGCGGCTTGACCGCGGGATCCAGCGAATTGGCTAGATCCATGGATCTCGCGGTCAAGCCGCGGAAAGTCGGAAGTGAGCGAATAATTACTTAAAGTTACTAACTCACCAATTGCTCCATAGAAAAAATGGGCAACAGTGTTGCTAACACAATAAATAAAACCACAGCACCCATAAATAGAATCACCATCGGCTCAAGCAAAGTCAGCGCAGTATCGATGAGTCGTTTTACCTCGCTGTCTAAATGAGACGCCGCACGCTCCATCATGGTTGCAATTTGCCCACTTTTTTCTCCACTGGCAATTAAATGTGTTGCCATTGGGCTTAAAAACCCCGTTTCCTTGAGTGCTTGATTTATCGCAGTGCCCTCGCGAACACGAATAGTGGCTTGGTCAAAAGCATTGCGCATCACAAGATTGGTTACAAGACTAGCCGATACTCGCATGGTTTCGAGAACACTAACCCCTGCCGCAAATAGAATACCGAAGGTATGTATATAGCGTGCTACGTTTATCGATTTTACCAGATATGCAGTAATTGGTAACTTTAATAAAATACGATGCCATTGGGTGCGCACATTAATATTGGCAAGACTGCGCTTAAATGCGGCCAAAAGCAAGAATAGGATAAGTAAGACGATCAAGCCGTAGGATTTAATAAACGTACTAATACTGATGAGTATTTTGGTCATTTGCGGCAAAGATTGTCCGCTTGTGGTGAATACTTCTATAATTTTGGGAACAACGAAAGCCAATAAAAAGCTGATAATCGCTGTCGAAACAATAATCATCAAAGAGGGGTAGATGAGTGCTTGTTGTATTTTTTGTCTTGTTTCCTGCTGATTTTCCGTGTAATCAGCAAGTTTTTCAAGAACCAAATCCAACCGTCCCGTCTGTTCACCAGCCCCTACTGTTGCGCGATATAATTCCGGGAAGGCGTTTGGAAATTCTCCCATTGCTTGCGCAAGGGCATAACCCTCGACCACTTTCGCTCGAACACCTATAATTAATTCACGTACCTTATCTTTTTCAGTTTGCTCACTGACTCCACGTAAGGATTCTTCAACAGGAATGCCGGCCGCCAGAAGGGTGGCTAGTTGTCGGGTTAATAGGGCTAAATCTTGTGCCGACAACTTATCTTTGCGTCGTGTTTGCTGTTGTTTAGTTAAGGTGCGAATTTGAGTAGGAATCATCCCACGTTCACGCAATAATTGACGTGCATGACGTTCTGAGTCAGCCTCAATAACGCCTTTGGTGGTGCTTCCTGTTTTACTCAGCGCCTGGTAGTGATACGCGCCCATGGTCAATCACGAATTTTTAACAATAAACCAGTTTAATCTATTGGGTTTACTAAGTCACTTAAGGTAGACTAGCAGGGGCTAATCCTGGAGAGAAAAATGACGAAAGATGTAGTACTTGCGGCAATAAAAGAACATGATGCCAAATTCATCGATTTGCGATTCACTGACCCGCGGGGAAAAGAGCAGCATATCACCATACCAGTATCAGCAGTCGACGATGATTTTATCGAAAATGGCAAAATGATAGATGGTTCCTCCATTAAAGGTTGGCAGAAAATTCATCAATCTGATCTTGCAATTGTGCCTGATATGAGCACCATTGTTCCTGATCCTTTCTACCAAGATAATACCCTGATTATTCGTTGCGATGTTGTTGACCCACAAACGATGTTAGGTTACGACAGAGATCCGCGATCAATCGCTCATAGGGCTGAAGCGTATTTACAATCAACGGGAATTGCTGACAGCGCATTGTTTGGGCCGGAACCCGAGTTTTTCTTATTTGATGATGTGCGTTGGGAAACTGATCTGCGTAGTTCGTTTTACAAAGTTGATTCTGCTGAGGGTCAATGGAACTCAGGTAAAGTCATCGAGGGAGGGAATATCGGTCATAGACCAAGCATAAAAGGTGGATATTTCCCTGTACCACCGGTTGATTCTTCACAAGATATTCGCTCTGCGATCTGTTTGACTTTGGAGGCCCTTGGAATGGTTGTGGAAGCCCATCATCATGAAGTTGCCACAGGTAACCAATGTGAGGTGGCTACACGTTTCAATAGCTTAACCAAAAAAGCTGACGAACTGCAGCTTTTAAAATATGTTGTGCATAATGTTGCCCATAATTATGGGAAAACCGCTACGTTTATGCCTAAACCTTTGGTTGGTGACAATGGTAATGGTATGCACTGCCATCAATCACTGATGAAAGATGGTGTGAATCTGTTTACGGGTGATCAATATGCTGGTTTATCAGAAGCTGCACTTTACTATATTGGCGGGATTATTAAACACGCTCGTGCATTGAATGCGTTCACTAACCCAGCAACGAATAGCTATAAACGCTTGGTTCCAGGCTTTGAGGCCCCAGTGCTTTTAGCTTACTCAGCACGTAATCGTTCAGCAGCAATTCGCATACCCCATGTAGGTAATCCTAAAGCACGTCGCATTGAAGTGCGCTTCCCTGATCCAACAGCCAATCCTTATCTTGCTTTCTCTGCAATGATGATGGCGGGTCTTGACGGCATCCAGAGAAAAATTCATCCTGGTCAGCCTATGGACAAGGATTTGTATGATTTGCCTCCAGAAGAGCTCATCGATGTGCCAACAGTATGTGAATCTCTCGAACAGGCTATCCATCATCTAAGACAGGATCAAGAGTTCTTGTTACAAGGTGATGTTTTCTCCAAAGATTTCATCGATAGCTATATTAAGATTCGTGAAGCTGAAATTGCCCATGTTAGAAGTTTGGTGCATCCTTTTGAGTTTGAGTTGTACTATAGCCTTTAATCGGTGAATAAGATGTTCACTTCTCCTCACCCGCCGCGCTGTGCGCACCGGCCTCTCCCACAAGGGGAGAGGTATTTCTGACTCCCTTAAGAAATTAGCCCTTGAAATTCCTCAGTTTTACCCACATATAGAGCAAAATCTAATTTTATTTTTATTGTTTTAATTTGGAGATTAATAAATGGTGAGTAAGCAGCAAACCATGGGATTTCAAACAGAAGTGAAGCAAATGTTGCACCTGGTTGTCCATTCTTTATATTCAAATAAAGAAATATTTCTACGGGAATTAATTTCCAATGCTTCCGATGCCTTAGATAAGCTTCGATTCTTAGCCCTCTCAGATTCTTCTCTGTACGAAAGTGATTCAGATCTGAAAATAGTTATTGATTTCAACGAGAAACATAAAACGATTACTATCAAAGACAATGGTATCGGTTTAAATTGGACTGAGGCAGTCGAAAATTTAGGAACCATTGCTAAATCAGGTACTAAAGAATTCCTCAATCATTTGACTGGTGAAAATGCGAAAGATGCTCATTTGATTGGCCAATTTGGTGTCGGTTTTTACTCAGCATTCATTGTTGCTGATAAAGTAACTGTAAAAAGTCGCAAAGCGGGCCTTAGTCCCGAGGAAGGTATTGTTTGGCAATCTAATGGTGAAGGAGAGTTTACAATAGGCCAAGAGAAGAGAACCGAACGTGGTACAGAAGTTATTTTACATTTGAAAAAAGAGCAAGATGAATTTCTAAGTGATTGGCGCTTACGCAGCATTATTACCAAATATTCAGATCATATTTGTTGGCCAATTGTAATGAAAAAGAGAGACGAAGACGATAAGCCGGCCAAGGATTTTGAAACAGTCAATAAAGCCACAGCACTCTGGACATTACAGAAATCTGAAATCTCTGACGAAGATTATAAAACGCTCTATAAACATATTTCTCATGATTTTCAGGATCCTCTAATATGGTCACATAATCATGTCGAAGGAAAGCAAGATTATATCAGCCTCTTATATATTCCTAGTCATGCTCCTTTTGATTTGTGGCAGCACGAGATGAAGCATGGTCTGAAGCTTTATGTAAAACGAGTATTCATCATGGATGATGCTGTGCAATTCTTACCCAGATACTTGCGTTTTGTGAAAGGAATTATTGATGCAAGTGATTTACCATTGAATATTTCGCGCGAAATTCTACAAGAAAATAAGCAAGTTGATGCCATTAAGTCAGCTTGTACAAAGCGTATTCTTTCAATGTTGGAAAAACTTAGCACTCAAGATCCCGATAAATATCAAAATTTCTGGAATGAATTTGGTTTAGTCTTAAAAGAGGGACCTATTGAGGACTATGTCAATCGTGAAGCAATAGCTAAATTATTACGCTTTACTACTACAAAAAACGACTCAGAGAAACAAAATATATCTTTAATGGATTATGTATCGCGCATGAAAGAAGATCAGGACAAAATTTATTATTTGACTGCATCAAGTTACAACTCAGCTAGACATAGTCCCCATCTTGAGATTTTTAAAAAGAAGGATATTGAGGTTTTGTTGTTAAGTGATCGCATTGATGAGTGGTTGGTAGGCTATTTGAGTGAATTTGAAGGAAAGAAATTACATTCGATTAGCAAGGGTAAAATTGATCTTGATATTGCTGACGCTCCCGAAATCAAAAAACAGGAAGAGAGCTTGGCTCCTCTGCTTAAACATATTAAAGAAGTGTTGGGGGATAGAATCAAAGAGGTGCAATTGACTAATCGACTGACGGATTCTCCAGCTTGCATCGTTGCCGATGAACATGATATGGGTTTAGAAATGCAACGAATATTGCAAGCAGCTGGTCAGAAGATTGCCGAAACAAAGCCAATATTTGAAATTAATCCAGATCATGCTTTAATCAAACGTCTATATGGTATTGAAGATGACAGCCGTTTTACCGA
This sequence comes from Legionella lansingensis, assembly GCF_900187355.1. Classification (NCBI taxonomy): domain Bacteria; kingdom Pseudomonadati; phylum Pseudomonadota; class Gammaproteobacteria; order Legionellales; family Legionellaceae; genus Legionella; species Legionella lansingensis. The sequence goes on from NZ_LT906451.1 coordinate 1,240,982, forward strand.
ATGGGTATTTATGTTATTCGAGCAAGCGGTATTGGCTGAGGGTGGGCAATTGGATAACCCCGCTGATTTTGTTAGTCGAGTGAATAGATTATTGTTAGAAGCTCAAGATTTATAACAGCTCCTCATGTTTGATTTGGTGCTCCCCCGATAGGGGGTGGTCTATTCCTAAGACTTTAAATATGTGTAGGTCGGGCCAAAGGCCCATAGCCGTCAGGCTAAGAGTTTAAAAGCACTCTCCTTCGCAGAAGTCAAAGGTCAAAAGAGGTTTCTTTTTTGAATCTTTGATAGCAAAGAGGGAGAGATTTTCATAGAAATCATTCAAGAAATGCTTTAATCGATAAGGAGACATGAGGGCGATAATCAATCCAGTAGCCTTGGAACTTAGTTGGTGACAGGCTTTATAAAAAGAGAGTTGTTTGCCTTCTATGTTGCGCATGGGATTGCATAGCAAAAACAAAAGCATCATTGCAATAAACTTACCATAGGTTTCAATAATCACTCGAGCAAACTTTTTAGTTTTGATAGAGTCAATATGCATTAAGGATTTACTTAATTTAAAGAGGAGTTCTACCTGCCATCGTAAAGCATACGTTTGATGAATTGCTTTATTATTGATTTGAGTTTCAGAGGTATTGGTAATATAAATAGACCAACTTTGTAAAGCCAACGATTCCTGGTTTGGTGTGGAACCACGGCGACGATGATCTTTTATAAGTCTTCTCCGCCTTTGCTCGGCAATGACTGGTGGTAATCGTTGAGCGACCAAGCGGACAGGAATTTTATGCGTTGCTCCCATAAGGACCTGCTGAGAAAAGAATGGTGCAGCATTCTCCAAGGTAACGAGTAAATCAAAAGGTTTCTTATCTTGTGTTAGAAGTTTAGTTCCGGTGAGCAAGCGGCTTATGAAGAAAGCGTTTTCTTCCATAATTTTCTTAAACGTGTTCAGTTTAAAATAACCTAAATCCATTAAATAAAGAGCTCCTTTTTCAATAGTATTAAAATAATTATCAAAGCCCTGATCGTTATCACAGCCCGAAGTTAGAGTAAGCTCTTTTATTTGTCCACCAAGATAATCAAACATCATTTGGATTTTCATAGCGGAACTGGATGCGGCTCCGCCACTGCCTTTAAAAAGCTCATTCAGCGCCTGATGTAAGGATATAGTACTGCTATCAATGATGTTAAGGCTACTAAATTGCTCCAATCCTTGGAGTTGAGGTAACTTTTTCATTTGAAAGTGCTTTAAACAGAATAATGAAAAGGCTTTAAGAAATCCGGCTGTTCGTTCGTTAAATCGCTCATGTAATGATTGTTTTTTGATATAAACTTTTTGCGTTTTTACCAATCCACAGAAAAGTTCCAAATTAAAATGTTCTGAAAAACAGAGCGTTATCAATGATTTTATAAAAACACTAGGTGTCAATTTTGAACGGCGTTTCTGAAAACCTGTTTCCTTTCCTATCCGATCCGCTTCATAAGTAAAAAATTTAAAGATTTCTTGAGGAATATTTGATAGGGTATCCAGCAGCATAGAGTCCCTTTTGGTTGTTTTCCTGGCGGGAAAAAATTTAAAAGGGTACTCTAGCTTTTTTTATTATTATTTCAATAAGTTAAACAAACAATTTCTTTCTTAGCCTGACGGCTATGGGCTTATAGCCCGACAACAAGAATCAATTGGTGACTCATGTCGGGCTATAAACCTGACCGACGCTATTATAAAAGTAGTAGTATTTCGCCGCTCCGCAGTAACATCTGCGGAATCTAATTCGATCTATCAAATTTTTTTTGAATGATTAAGACGGCTTTATGGTCACTACTCGTCAGTTAAACGAAAATATCTTGTACCAAAATAGCGTTGTAGTTTTTTTCTGATTGTACCACGGCTGATTCCAAGCATCTTGGCTGCTTGTAGTTGATTCCCACGTCGTTTTTCCATAACAGCTTGCAAAAGAGGTGGCTCAACTTCTGAGAGAATCATGTCATAGAGATCATCAATGTGCTTAGTTTTATTCTCGGCAAGAAAACGAGTAACTAAGCTATAAACCAAGTCTTGCAGACCTTGATCTTGTTTCACGCTTAGAGGAGAGGTTTGTGTTTCAATGACATTCATCATAACTTCCTTATTCTAGTTAAATCATTCTATCCAAATACTTTCATACTCTAATGAAAGCTAAATTTATTGTACATGAAGGTTAATTGATAATCTACATTTAAGCAAAAAAGTTATCAAAAAAATGAAACACTTAATAAAGAAATATTTCGAACTTTTTGAGGAAAAATTTGCAGATCTTGCTGTCTAAAAACTTAAGAAATAAGTTCAATTTCTTGAATAACCAAATCACTTAATGTGCAATCCGCTTCCTCAGATGAAAGAGAGAACTTCAGTTGCTTCAGGCGATTTATCATACGATTAACAACATGCTCATTGGTTAACAGCTCGTTAAGCATGCGGCTTAATTCTTTAGCATTGCAATCATATTGCAACAACTCTGGCACAACCATTTGGTTTTTTAAAAGATTACATAGACCTAGATATTTTACCTTAATAACCTTCATTGCTGCTACATAACTAAGCCAAGAACCTTTATAGATGATACACATGGGTTTTTCTAAAAGAGCGCATTCGAGTGAAGCTGTACCTGATGCCACAACGACGCAATCACTGCAAGCAACAACGTCCGTTGCCTTTCCAGGAATGAAAGATATCCCAACTCTCGATTTCTTAAAATAGGCCTTCACTAGTTCAGGTTTAAGATTAGCTGCTATAGGAATTACAAAATGTAAATCATTATATTGCTGGCTAAGTATCTGGGTGGTTTTCACTAAGACGGGCATATGTTTTTCTATTTCATGGATGCGGCTGCCAGGTAACATGGCCACAAGGCGTTTTGTTGTGGGTAAATTTAAATTTTGGCGAGCAGCTTTTACATTCGTGCAAAATTGAATGCGTTCCACTAAGGGGTGTCCAACAAAAGATACTGGTATACCTGCTTTCTGATAAATATCTTTTTCAAAGGGTAATATTACCGCCATTCTATCAATATTAGCGCGGATGGTTTCAAGCCGGTTCGCTTTCCAGGCCCATATTTGTGGACTGATGTAGTATAAAATGCGGATACCAAGCTTTTGTTTGGCAAATTTGGCAAGTGGTAAATTAAACCCCGGGCAATCCACGAGAATTAAAAGATCGGGTTTCGTGTTCTGTATATGTAATTTGATTGCTTGAAAGGCCTTTTTTATCATTCGAAGATGACGAAGAACTTCAAATAAACCCGTGACACCAAAACGAGCTAAATCACTTACAAGGTGAACTCCTGCTTCTTCCATATGACGGCCACCCACGCCACTAATCGCAAGATTTGAATTCTTGGCATGAAGTTGGTGAACGAGGTGTGCGGCATGGCGATCACCAGATTCCTCACCAGCAACGATGACAATATGCTTATTAGATTGCATTTCGTTGCACTAAATTGCGATCGATGAGCGAGCTAATTTTGGCTGCCACTTCCAGGGCATCACGGCCTTCTTCGCCAGTTACGAGGGGTGCAGTATCATCTTGGATAGAAGCCAAGAATGCTTTAATTTCCTCTAGTAATGCATCTCCTTTTTCAAACACAGATTGGTGGCGGGTAATTTCCGGAATACCCGGGAACATCTCAGCCTCACCCTTCTGAAAAACAGCAAATTGCTTATTGTGGTAATCGATTGAAATATAAGAATTCGGCTGAAATATTCTCGTCTTACGTTCCGTTTTGAAGCTAATGCGACTGGCTGTGACATTGGCCACGCAGTGGTTCTCAAAAGACAAACGAGCATTGGCTATGTCAATTGATTTAGACAAAATAGGAGCTCCTTGAGCATCAATATTAACAATAGGACTTTTCACGATCGTTTGGATAATATCAATGTCATGAATCATCAAATCCAAAATCACGTTTACATCAGTACCACGTGGATTGAAAGGTGCTAAACGGTGAGATTCAATAAACAAGGGTTGCTCAAGATGAGCATCAAGTGCTAGACGAGCAGCATTAAAGCGCTCCAAGTGGCCAACCTGTAATTTAATCTGATATTGTTTGGCTAGTTCAATGAGTTCATTTGCCTGAGCAACCGTTTCCGTGATCGGTTTTTCAATGAGCACATGAATTCCCTGCGCTATGCAGTCTTTAGCTATTTCGTAATGCTTACTCGTGGTTGCTGCAATGCTAACTGCCTCAACCTTGCCAAAAAGATCGTGGTAATCAGAATACGCGGGAACTTTGAGTCCTTTAGAAACGCTTTCACAAACGTCTTGGTTGATATCACAAATAGCAACTAGCTCAGCATTAGGGAGCATTTGATATTTTTGCGCATGAAAACGGCCCAAATAACCTACCCCAATGACTGCACATTTTAAAATACCCATAAGCACAAAAATTGATAATAATTTGATCGAATGATCGCATTTTCGGGGTCATAAATCAATTCATTCCGGTTCGCGGGGGTGATTAACTTAATGGCAGTGAGATTAGTGCTATCCACAGAATTTTCAAAAAAAGCAACTAAGGTCAATAATTATTCTATGCATTGAGCATTTTTTAGGTGCGAAATGAAACTGAAATGGATATGATTCGCTCTTTGTAATAAGGAGAGCCGACTTGTGGAAATATATGTAGCAGGGGTTGATGAAGTAGGTCGTGGTCCTTTGGCTGGGCCTGTCGTTACGGCCGCCGTGATTTTGCAAAAGCCCATCGAGGGTGTAAAGGACTCCAAAAAGCTTTCGCCTGTAAAACGAAAAGAATTAGCCGTAAGAATCAAAGAAGAAGCATATTGTTTTGCTTATGGTCGTGCAGAAGTTGAAGAAATTGACAGGTTAAATATTCATTATGCAACGTTGTTAGCAATGAAGCGAGCTATTGAAGCTTTACCTACCTCTCCACATGAGGTGCTTGTAGATGGTCTATTTGTACCGCAAGTGATAATGCCCTGCAAAGCCATTGTTGATGGTGATGGCTTAATTTGTTCCATTGGTGCAGCCTCAATTTTAGCGAAAGTATTGCGTGATCAAGAAATGGAGAGCATGGATGACCTTTACCCTGGCTATGGTTTCGCAGCGCATAAAGGCTATGCTACAGAAATGCATCTTTCTGCATTACAGAAGTTAGGACCCTGCGCCATCCATCGTAAAAACTTCACCCCAGTTACCGAACTTTTAGCTGAACTACAAGTTAGTAGCTGACAAGGCCATGTCTGACAAGTACTTATACACACAAGCGCGTATTTTCTTTCTTTTATTTAGGTTGCCAAATAATCAGAAAGAAAATTACTTTTCATATTAATTTTGATGAACCGACTTTTGCAGACATACGAACTGAGTTTTCAAAAGACGACGCGGGTTGGCCCTGAATTGGTACATGTTGACAATCAAAATACAAGACCTGACCTCTTTAGCTTAGTATTAGGGATATATATGTTTATTATTTAATCTTTATGGTGCATCAATAGAAACTGCCAAAACTTATCTGTGTTAATGTTTTCTTAATTTTTAGGTTGTAAATTACTCAAATCGAATAAAAAAATAAAATAATCTACACCAAGGCGAGAGATAATAAGTGAAAGCAATTATTTACCTACCAAAACATACAAATATTCCTGCTCAAGATAGTCCTCAATGTTATTATTTTTCTTTCCTACATCTGCGGGCAATGCATGGAATGCAAAATAATGTCCCTCCTTACGTAAAAGAGATTGTTGATGCATGCAAATATGAAACTGGTGAATATAGAGATATTATGCTCAATATAATGACAAAATATGCCGAAGATCTTATACAAATTGCAGATGAAATAATTGATGACGGAGGCGATGATTATGAGGGGGATTGGATTGAAGATTTTTTAGATAAATACGGAGTGGACTTTGCCATGGCAAGATTACTCAATTTACCGGTTAAAGATTTTGAGGACATAGGCAATCTCACAATGACGGAACTAAAAAACATTTTAGAAGAATACGGGCCAATCGCAATTAGGCTTACACGTGGAAATAAGTTACCAAATGGTACATTACCCATATCTGAGAAAATTAAAACATCTGATGGGTTAATAGAAAGAAATGTTTACAGTGTTGATAATTATCCAGAAAATATCCCACATTGCGTCCTTTTAATTGGTGCTAAAAATCAACCTACACAACAGGTCTATTTTGTAGATCCAAATTACCCACAAATGATTTTATCCATGGGATTTAACTTGTTTAAAAGAAATATTCTCATGGCGGAGTTTGTTCATTTTAATGAAAATACTCTCATACAAGATACAGTCACTTTTTCAAATGCAAAAAATAGGGATCGAGGGAACAGCAACCAAGTAGGTCATTCCTCAAAACGCCGTAAAGCAATTCCAGTGGATGATAATTCTAATTATTTCTATCAAAATTCTTCGGCATCATCTTCTCAACTATTCTTCGAAAACAAAGGAGCGGAAACAGTTACTCTTGAAGCACAAGGTAAGTTACCATCAGCAGAGGAAAGAGAAGAGAGCTTTATTAATGATCTGCTAAATTGAATGTAAGGTACAACTGTCTTAAATAGTTTTCTTATATTTAAGGCAGAACTATTTATTGCCTACTTAAGATTCCTTGCTCCAATATTGATTTTTTTACTCAACGTATTCATTGGCTCCGAGAGCTCAAACATGAGAGGATCTCAGCGCTTCCTCAGCCAGAACGATCCAGACGTAGGAGATCAAATGTATTTTCCTGTTCTACTAATTTTGTGAGGATATACCCGCTCAGGACGACACTATGTGAGGCTATTAAACAAAATACGATGTGAGCTGATAGACATTAAAATGCCGAAGCTGGTTAAAAAGGTAACCATAGCTGTCCCACCATAACTGATTAAGGGTAGCGGCATGCCCACTACAGGTAAAATGCCCATGACCATACCAATGTTAACAAATGCAGCAAGGAAAAATGTCATAGCTAAACTTGCTGCTAACAGTCGTGTAAAACTGGTTTGTGCGTTTTTTGCTATCTGAAGCCCTCGCAAAGCGATGAGAGCGATTAAAATAATAAGAATAATGCTGCCAATTAGGCCAAATTCTTCACTGCCTACAGCAAAAATAAAATCTGTAGCATGCTCCGGTAAGAAATTTAAATGGGATTGACTACCCTCCAGCCATCCTTTGCCGAAAGTCCCACCTGAGCCTATAGCAATTTTGGATTGGATAATATGATACCCAGAACCTAAAGGATCATGCTCGGGGTTAAGAAAAGTGAGGATCCTTTGTTTTTGGTAATCGTACATAAAATGCCATAAAAAAGGGGCAGCTAATCCTATCATGCTTGCAAGAATTAATAGGATGTACATGTTGATACCCGCAAGAAAAATGACGCTTAGGCCTGCAGTGGCAACCATGATGGCAGTCCCCAAATCAGGTTGTTTGGCAATGAGCAAAGCAGGGAAGAAAATAATGATACCGGCAACGCATAATGATTTAATATCAATAGGTAGCATTTTTCGATCAAAATACCATGCAGTCATCATGGGGATTGCCAATTTCATGATCTCCGATGGTTGAAAACGAAATAGCCCCAAATCTAGCCACCGCTGGGCACCTTTCCCGATTTTGCCCATGAGCATGACAAAGATAAGTAAAACCAAGCCTGTACCATAAAGCCAAGGTGACCAAGCTTTGTATTTATGAGGAGGGATCATGGCGAAAATCATCATCATTCCCAAAGCAAAAAACAAGCGCATCGATTGGCGAAAAATCATACTGAGATTTTGATTAGAGGCACTATATAGAATCAACATCCCTATAGCGATCAAGGATAAAAGTAAGCCTAGCAATGGGAGATCAATGTGAATTGATTTCGTGGTAAATCGATAAACTGGGCGGACGTGATGCGTTTTCATGATTTTGGTTCACTTTTTTTCAATTCAAAATAGGCATCTAGAACTTTGCGGGCAACGTTGGAAGCGGCGAAATCATTTTCAACAATGACTGCTATGGCTATTTCTGGATCTTCCACGGGTGCAAAGGCAATAAATAAGGAGTTATCTCTTAAATATTCAGGGATATCTTCGTACCGTGTTTTTTCATATTGACGGCCTCCGAATACCTGTGCTGTTCCTGTTTTAGCAGCAACGGAATAGGGTGCATTCCGGCCAAAACGGTAACCTGTTCCCTCATTACTAGTAATGACGGCACGCATACCTTCTGCGACAATATCCCAATAATTCTCATCTTTAAGTCGCATCGGATATTCTTCAAGAACCTGATAAACATGGGTTTCACCTTTGTCGCTTTGGACGGACTTAAGAAGCAAATGAGGGCGAAAGCGTCTTCCCTTTTGACTTAATGAAGCAGTGGCGTTTGCAAGTTGTAAAGGAGAAACTAACATAAAACCTTGGCCGATGGATGTTATCACGGTATCTCCTGGATACCAGGCAACCCCTTTAGTTTGTGCCTTCCAACGTTTACTCGGGACCAAACCTGGAGCTTCTTCATTTAAGTCCACGTGGGTTAGCTGACCAAAACCAAATTTCACCAACATGTCTTCAATGGCTGAAATGCCCATCTTATGTCCTAATTGATAAAAATAAGTATCACAGGAAACAGTGATAGCCCGTTTTAAATTGATTACTCCGTGACCTGTTTTTTTCCAATCACGGTAGGCATGGCTTACTCCGGGTAAACGGAACCATCCTGGATCATAAATACTATAACGTGCATCAATCACGCCTTTTTCCAAACCAGCTAATCCCATAAAAGGCTTAATGGTTGAAGCGGGAGGATATAACCCTCTGACCGCACGGTTATACAGTGGCCTTTCTTTTGCATTCACCAGTTTTTGATAGTCAGAAGCAGTAATTCCATTAACAAAAATGTTTGGATCAAAGCTTGGTGAACTAACCATGGCAAGAATATCACCATTTTTAGTGTTTATGGCGACGACAGCACCTCGCTTATTTGCTAGTGCTTCATAGGCTGCTCGCTGAAGGCGAGAGTCAACTGTTAAATAAAGCTTTTCACCTGAAATAGGATTTTGTTTATTTATAATTCTTAAGGTTCGACCGCTAACATCGGTTTCAACCTGCTGATAGCCAACTTCGCCGTGTAAAATATTCTCATAGAACCGTTCTATTCCGGCTTTGCCAATGAAATTGGTAGCTCGATAGTTGGTAGGATCAACTTGACGAAGTTCTTGTACATTAATACGTCCAACGTAACCTAGAACATGCGCCATTACCTCCCCTAAAGGATAAAAACGCATTAACCTTGCCTTAATATTGACTCCGGGGAACTGATATTGATTGCTGGCAAAGATAGCAACTTCTTCTTGAGTAAGCTTAAGTTTTAGCGGAATAGGCACAAAGGAACGATTTTGTTTGCGGGTGCGATGAAAATTTTCCAGATCATCCTCAGTAATTGAAGGAAGCAATTTTTGTAATCTCTTTAGCGTCTGAGGCATATCTTTAACTCGCTCTGGAATAGTTTCCAAAACATAGACCGGGATATTTTCAGCTAATACAACCCCATTTCTATCTAAAATAATTCCTCTCGGTGGTGCGATGGGAATAATGCTCATCTGATTTTTTAGTGATAGGGTTTGATAACGCTTATATTGAGAGACCTGCAAGTAAGCGAGGCGCAAAACCAGGATAGAAGATAAAAAGAGGACTAAAGTTGCTAGCAAATTCAATCGAAAGCGTTGTATACGAGTGTCCACGCGATCTCTTCTGATGGATTTATTTAAACGCATATCAATTGCTTTGTATTAAAGGGTAAAAATAATACATCTTATCTTAAAACCTCATTTATGATAAGGGTGGTGATGGAGAATAGACCAGGCGCGATAAAGGGCTTCTAATAAAACAATACGGACCAAAGGATGAGGGAGGGTTAATTTTGACAATGACCAGCGCTCATGACTTTTTTGCAAAATGTCTGGACTCAAGCCTTCTGGGCCGCCAATAATGAAACATACATGACTTACTATCTGTTGCAGCTGTTGAATTTTTTGCGCCAACTGCTCGCTGCTAAATGCTTCTCCATTCATATCCAGCGCAATTATTCGAGCACTAGAAGGAATAGCAGCCTCAATCAATGCTGTTTCTTTATCCAGGATGCGTGCTAAATCGCTGGATTTCCCTCGCTTAGTTAGAGGAATTTCTATTAAGCTAAGGTTGGTATATTCTTGTATGCGTTTGGAAAACTCTGAAACGGCTTCCATAACCCAACTTGGCATTTTGTTACCACAGGCGACTAGGGTAATTTTTAACATATATATGAGGTCTGTTGATATTTCGCTATCTTGAGCCAAAATGAGTTGATTGTCGAGCAACGCAGCATACATGAGAGTATGTGAGTAGTGAAGCAGAGACAATCAACTCATTTTGGCCAAGAGAGTAGAAATGTCAACAGACCTATTTAGGTGGGCTCTGCCAGAGACCTTCCAGATTATAAAAGGCGCGAACATCTGCTTGCATAACATGTAAAACAAAATCACCAAAATCAACCAACACCCATTCTCCGGTCTCAAGACCACTTTGACTAAGTGGAATCATCCCAAGTGTTTTCATTTTTTCGATGGTAAGTTCGGCGATTGCTTTGACGTGACGCGATGAGCGACCGCTACAAATGATCATATAATCAGTTACCGAGGTTTGTTTTATTACATCAATAACGATGACATCAATTGCATGATTATCATCTAAGGATTTAACCAACTGTTTTAAAAGTGCAGGTTGCTCAGACATGGACGAGAAATACTCTTCAAAAGCGCAAGATGATAACAGTAATTAATAAAAGTCTCAAAGGATTGATGGGATTTTGCGCCTCTGAGGATTGTATTCTTTGACCTTAATTGGCATCATCATTTATTGAACAATATAATATGGACTTTCTCATGTGCAGACTTTCGCTTGCCGGCCTGTCTTTGCTATTGGTGTCTACCATCCCAGCATTCTCATGTACAACCATCGATATGAACGCTGATCAGCATCATGTTGTTGCCAAAAGTATCGATTGGTCGTTGCGAGAAGGGATATTGGTTATTCATCCTCGCAATATGGAACATGAGGCCCGAGTTGATATGACGCATCTTAATCCTATCCGCTGGCGAAGTCTTTATGGAAGTGTCTTGTTTCATGGAAATGATGATGGTCATCCTGGACCTGCTGTCGATGGTATGAATGAGAAGGGATTGAATGTCACTGTTATGATGTTGTCTCGTTCTGATTATGGCAAACAAGAAAATAAACCACAGTTAAATATGGGTATGTGGGCACAATATCTTCTTGAAAATTATCAATCCGTCACGGAGGCGATTTCTCACCTTGATGAATATCAACTATGGCCAGAGTCTTACCATGGTGATACCTTGAAATTTCACGTTTATTTGCATGATATTTCCGGGCATGAGGCGATTATTGAATTTTTTCAAGGACAACCCTTAGTTTATCAGGACAATGAAATTGAGCATAAAGTATTAACCAACAATTTTTATTCTGATTCAATTGCTCAATTAAGCAAATACCAACTCTTTGGAGGAGTAGAGCTTTTACCTGGTGAATATGACTCTTATTCTCGATTTGTACGTGCAGCAGCGTTCAAGAAAAAACTATCTACGTATCAGGAAAATGACATGATAGGTTATGCCTTCGATGGTTTAGCAGCTGTTGCTAAGCCACCTGGTGAGCGCTCTCCAACACAAATCAGCATGGTATTCGATTTGGATCAGAGGGTGTTATATTTCCATACCATAAACAACCCTATATTACAAAAAATTGATTTGAAGCAATATGATTTTGCTTCCTTAGAAAGCCCGATTTATTTGAATGTGTTTTAGGTGTTGTTGACAACCCCGATCAAACTTTCAAAATGAAATTTTAGGCTAGACTTGAGGCAAGACCTCTATTTTAAGGGCAACAACATGCCTAAATTGAACAGGATAGTTCTCAGTCTCTCTATTTTTCTTTTTGTAGGAATTTTGCAAGCAGCGGCAATTGATGTAAACAAGTTAATCAAAGTAACTAAAGAAAATAACCCTAAGTGTATAATTTATTACTATTACAAAAATGAATTATATTGCAGTACTTCGGCTTTAAGTTCTGGGAAACCGGATCCACAAATCGTAAATTATGAAACACAAGCAATTATTTTTGATGATCGCCCTTGGCAAGCAGCTTGGGGACAAAAGACTGATACAATCACTACAGTTGAATATGTCCCTGCAGGTGAGAATGTTGAAAATTGGAATGAGTTGATCACCAGTCAATTTATCAGTGGTCTTAAGGATAAAATAACTCCTCTACAATTCAGTGAGCGAGTGATTCAATCTTTGCAGCAACTCGGATTTAAACCTGAAATTACCTTTTTTGAAAAGTCACCTAATCGGGTAATCTTTGAATTTCGCATCACCGAACCACAAAATGTAATGCAGGATGAATTACAAATGATAACTAAAGGGCAGAATGGTTTATACATCCTGCACTATGTGATTAAAACATCTAATATGGGTGAAGATAACAGAAGAAAATGGCTAAAAAACTTGCAAGCTAGCAAGCCAATCGAATCCCAGTAAGAATGAGATTGAGGGCAAGCTGCAATTGATACGTTATTTACATGCCTTCTTGCATGCGCTTCATTACTTCTTCTTCTGACACATCTTCAATATGTGTGGATATATGCCATTTGTGACCGAAGGGATCTTCAATGGTACCGTTGCGATCCCCATAGAATCGATCTTCCACGTTCTGAGTTAATTTAGCCCCATGTTTAATGGCTTGATTAACGATAGCATCCACATCTTTAACATAGAGATGGATACCTACAGGGGAACCGCCATAGGCACTTGGAGCTTTAGCATCCATATCAGGACATTCATCGGCTAACATGAATTTTGATTCACCAATGGTTAATTCTGCATGACCAACGCTATTATTAGGACCTGGCATGCACATCAGCTCTTTAGCGCCGAAGACGGCTTTATAAAATTCAATGGCCTTAGCTGCGTTTTTAACAATGAGGTAGGGCGTAATAGTAGCGTATCCTTCGGGTAAGTAGAAAACATTTTTTGTCATTATCATTCTCCTATGGTTAAAGCCTTTCAATAATAGCAAGGTTGTTGGTTAGTGCACTTTTGGAGACTTACCAGAACGATTTGAACGTTTCACAACAGCAAGAACGAGTGCACTCCCTGCCAAACCAAGAACAGCTAATAACATAGGGAGTGTCGCTCCAACTTGAGCGATGACCCCAGTAAAAATTGAGGTTAATCCGAAGCAAAGAGCCATAATGGATCCAGTGACACCCATTACCCAGCCCTGTTCATCTTCACTTACTTGGTTGGAAAAAATGGCTAGTATCACAGAGTAAGCAACAGAGAGGCTGATGCCGATGCAAAATGTTGCAACCCATGCAACCCATTCTAGGGGAATGAGCAAAGTTATCAATACAGACGCGGCTGTAGCGAGTAAACCAATGATAACAATCGAGTCATAAGCATAGCGTTTTGTACAATAATCAACGACGTAGCCGCAGCCAATACTAAAACCTAAACCCATGACAGCGAGGAAAAAAGAGTTCCCCAAGGCCGAATAATGATAAACTTGAAACAAGTAAAGCGAGATAAAAGAGAAATAATTCGACCAGCCAAATATCATAATCAATAATACCAGTGAATATCGTTCAATTGCGGGGTGTTTAAAGGCTGAGATAAAAATATGGATAGCATGATGCCATCTTATTTTGATTTTTTCGTGCGCCTTGGTAAATGTTTCTGAGAAAAAACAATAGAGAAGAAGAGCATTTACAAAGGCTAAAATAGCAGCAAAGTACAAGGGCGTTGAAAAGCTAAACCAGCTTACTAGACGGTGATCAGATAATAGTCCGCCAAAAATAGGTCCAAAGACAAAGCCCAATGAGACAGAAAGTAAAATAAGTCCAATATTCCTTGCTTTATGTTCTTCACTACTTACGTCAACAATGGCTGCTTGTGCGATAGGCTGACTGCCAGAAGTAAATCCAGCAATGATCCTACCTATTAGGAGTAACCAAAAATTGTGAAAGACGATTGCGATGGCTGAGAGAAGATAGCCTAGAAAGGCACCAACGAGGCAAATCATTAATGATTTTTTCCTACCAACACTGTCCGATAAATCTCCCAGAATGGCTGCACCAAAGAACCAGCAAATCATAAAAATGCCTATGGTTAAACCATAATAAAAATCGCGCAGCCCGAGGCTAAGCTCGGGCGGGAAAAAACCTGACTGAGGCTCAACCAGGATGGTATTTAAGATTGGAAACAATAGACCTAAACCCATTCCATCAATAAATAACACTAGAAAGAGAGGGAGGATTGATCTTAAGGATTTCGCCTGAGTCATCATTCTTACCTGAAATTAAGTCGGGCGATGATGGCATATCTACCGCTACCCGTCAATTTAAGTGGCTAAGATGGGTGTTGATTAAAAGTGCGGTTTTCTTGGCCGACGCTCCGCGTCTTGACCGCGGGGTCCAATGAGTCTTCAAGATCACTGGATCCCGCGGTCAAGCCGCGGGACATCGAGAATTATTGAGAATAAAACCTTAAATTAAAAAAACCGCACTTTTAATCGCACCCGATTAATACGAGTAGGATTAAGATTGACTGTGTGAATTGGGTAATGGGTCTTCAGCATGCCCAATTAACAACGATTTAATCGTGCGGTTTAAAATTAAACATACGATAGTCGCTACTACGAGAATTAACAAAAGTTGTGTAAACGTGTGGGTATAGTGCGCCTTTAATTGCAAAATGGACAATTCCTCTGGCTTAATGGCAGTCAAAGTGGCTAATTTTCCTGATAAAAATGCCCCGATCCCTAAAGAGACAAAAAAGATACCCATCATTGTACTAACTTTTTTACGGCTTGCCAGCACAGTAATGGCTGCCAAACCCACAGGAGATAATAATAGTTCGGCGATCGAGATAAGCAGATAAGTAGGGATAAAATAAAGAGGCGACAGTAACCCTGTTCCTTGGCTAATATGGCACACCAAAGTGATTAATATGTATGCAAGGGTAATAAAGAGCATTGCAAAAACAAACTTATTCCCGGTTCTTATTCCACTGTGAACAGAACTTAATTGCTGCTTACTACGTGATAGAAAATAACCAAAAAGGATCATTCCAATGCTTTGAACTGTCACATAATAGGGCGGAGGAAAGAGTACCCCAAACAATTTGGGCTCAACGACCCGAGATATAAACAAAGTCAACGAAAGAAACATTTGAAAATAGAAAGCCCAAAACATGACTGAGATGATACAAAGCAAACCAATAACGAATGTTTGTCTGGCTTGTTTTGGGGTTTCTCTTTTTACGACATCAATTAAATAGAGTAAAGAAAGTAGAATAACTCCACCAAAAGCAATGTCAGCAAGTGCTGTATAGTGAAGGATGAGAAATGCTGCTGACCATAAGACGATGACTGCAAGAAGTGCTTTGATTGCCTTGGGAAGCGTTAATTCAGAAGGGTGATAATCAGCAATCTTATAGCGATGAACGCCAAATGCAAAAACAGCAAAGGCAATAACCATACCAAAAGCGGCGCTAGCAAAGGCGACTGACCAACCAAAATAGTAATTAAGCTGACTTGGAATGGTTGTACCTAAAATGATCCCTGTTGTTATCCCCATATAAAAAATAGTAAATCCACTCTCACGACGAGGAGAATTCTCTGGATATTCATTACCCAATAAAGAAGAAATGTTTGGTTTCAATAAACCTGTACCCACTGCAACCCCTGCTAACGCAGCGATTAAAGCAATATCGGAGGTTAATATAAAGAGGGACAAATAACTAAAAAATAAAAACACTGCTCCCGTTAGAATGGCTCTTTTTTGTCCAAGTAAGTGATCAGCTATCCAGCCACCAATGACTGGAGAAAGATAGGTGAGTGCTGTAAATGTACCAACTAACGTGTAAACTCGCTCATCATGCCATTTAAATTGGAATGCTAAGTAAAGGGCCAATAGGGTTTGTACGACATAAAAACCATATCTTTCCCACATTTCCGTTGCGAAAAATACAGCTAATGAGGATGGATGCTTTACATGTTGGTCGTGCACGGTAAATTTAGGGTTTAAAAAAACATTACAACAGTCTAACACGTTGTCATTAATTTTGACAGTATGTTGTTATGTTTTAACGTTCACGCCAAGTATTCTCTAGTGTATGATAGCTAGGGACGTTCCCTATCAAATCCTGGGATGGAGAAGTGATGAGAGAAAATAATAAAAAGCGTCATATTAGAGCGAATAGAGGAACTCAATTAGAAGCTAAAAACTGGCTTAGTGAAGCCGCTCTGCGCATGCTATGCAATAATTTGGATCCTGATGTAGCGGAAGCACCAGAAGAACTCATTGTGTATGGTGGTATTGGTCGGGCAGCACGGAATTGGGCTTCCTTTGACAAAATTGTTGAGGTTTTAAAGAAGCTTGAGAACAATCAAACCCTACTTATTCAATCTGGCAAACCTGTGGGCGTGTTCCCCTCTCACGAAGACGCACCGCGTGTATTGATTGCCAATTCGAATTTAGTCCCTCATTGGGCTAACTGGGAACATTTTAATGAGTTGGATAAAAAAGGACTCATGATGTATGGTCAAATGACCGCCGGTAGTTGGATTTATATTGGTTCGCAAGGTATTGTTCAAGGTACATTTGAGACCTTTGGGGCTTGTGGAAAAAAGCATTATCAGGGCGATCTGTCGGGTCAATGGATTTTAACAGCAGGACTTGGTGGAATGGGCGGGGCACAACCTTTAGCTGCGGTTATGGCTGGTACCAGCCTGCTAGCTGTTGAATGCGATCCAGCACGGTTAGAAAAACGGTTAAAAACCCATTACCTTGATCGCTATACAAAGAATCTTGATGAAGCCTTGGAGTGGATTAATGAATCTTGTCAGCAGAAGAAGCCTTTATCGGTAGGACTTCTGGGTAATGCTGCCGAAATTTATCCTGAACTTGTTCGCCGGAATGTGAGGCCTTCTATCGTTACTGATCAGACAAGTGCTCATGACCCCTTAAATGGCTATTTACCCCTAGGTTGGTCATTAGCCGAAGCGGCACAGATGAGAAAAACAGCACCGCAAAAAGTAATTGATGCCGCCAAGAAGTCAATGGCCAAGCAAGTTGAAGCAATGTTAGCTTTCTACCATTTAGGTATTCCTGTATTTGACTATGGCAATAATATTCGCCAAATGGCTTTTGAAGAAGGAGTGAGTGAAGCCTTTACGATTCCAGGCTTTGTTCAAAGTTATATCCGCCCATTATTTTGTGAGGGTATTGGTCCATTTCGTTGGGTGGCTTTGTCAGGAGATCCTGAAGATATCTATGCCACAGATGAGAGAGTCAAAGCCTTAATGCCAGATGATAAACATTTGCATCGTTGGCTTAATTTGGCGCGAGAGAGAATTGTCTTTCAAGGATTACCTGCCAGGATATGTTGGGTAGGTTTAAAAGACCGAGCACGATTGGCCCTGGCTTTTAATGATATGGTAAAAAACAAAGAAGTGAAGGCGCCGATTGTCATTGGCCGCGATCATCTTGATTCTGGATCCGTAGCTAGCCCAAACCGCGAAACAGAAGGGATGTTGGACGGTAGTGATGCAGTCTCAGATTGGCCCCTGTTAAATGCTTTATTAAACTGTGCCAGTGGTGCTACTTGGGTTAGTATTCATCACGGCGGTGGTGTTGGGTTAGGATTTTCTCAACATGCAGGAATGGTTATTGTTGCTGATGGTACAGACAAGGCAGCAATGCGGCTTAAACGGGTGCTTCACAATGATCCAGCAACAGGGGTAATGCGTCATGCTGATGCGGGCTATGCATTAGCAAAAGAATGTGCAGAAGCGAATGGATTATGGCTACCTATGGAATCGATTGGAGAACCAAAGAATGGTTGATGTTTTTACCCTCTCTCCAGGCCAATTAACCCTCGAGACAATTCAAAATTTGTTAAACCAGAAGAATCCCCTTGAGATTGACAGCTCATTTTTTCCTCTCATTGAATCGTCGCATGAAGTGATTAAGCAGGTCATCCAAAATAAGAAAACAGTATATGGGGTCAATACCGGATTTGGATCGTTGGCTAAGCAATCGATTAGTGTTGATAACCTCATCCAATTGCAGCAAAACATTGTGTTCTCTCATGCTTGTGGAACAGGGGAATTACTGTCCGATGAACAAGTTGCCCTTATCTTGTTATTAAAGATCAATAATTTGGCTCAGGGCTATTCAGGCGTAAGAAAAGAACTGATTCATGCCTTATGCACCTTATACAATAAGCAAATTTATCCCTGCATTCCCAGCAAAGGTTCGGTTGGTGCTTCAGGCGATTTAGCGCCACTGGCTCATTTGGCTGTACCCTTGCTTGGGGAAGGAGAGTTGCGTTTTAATGGAGAAATAATTAGTGCGACTGAAGGTCTAAAGTTAGCTGGTTTATCTCCCATGCAATTGGCTCCTAAAGAAGGATTAGCCTTACTAAATGGTTTGCAGGTGTCTACTGCTTTATGCATGGAAGCATTTTTTAATAGTGAAGTTATTTTTGAAACGGCTATCATAACAGGTAGCTTATCTGTGGATGCAGCGTCTGGTAGTGATATTCCTTTTGATGATCGTATCCATAAGGCACGTGGTCATCAAGCACAACGTGATGTGGCTGCGATGTATCGAGAATTGTTGGCTGGAAGCCCAATTCGAGAGTCACATCGAGACTGCTCAAGAGTCCAAGATCCTTATTCACTAAGATGCCAACCTCAAATTATGGGGGCTGTCTTGCATCAAATGCAGTTTGTTGGACAAACGCTTGAAGTAGAGATCAATGCTATTTCTGATAATCCTCTGGTTTTTATAGAACAAGGGGATATCTTATCTGGTGGCAATTTTCATGGTGAAATCATTGCGATGGCTGCAGATAACCTGGCTTTGGCGATTGCTGAGATCGGAGCAAACGCTGAGCGGCGTATTGCGCTGCTTATTGATAAAAATTTTAGTGGCTTGCCTCCTTTTTTAGTTAAAGATGGTGGTCTAAACTCTGGGTTTATGATTGCCCACGTTACTGCTGCGGCATGTGCCAGCGATAATAAGGCTTTGGCTCATCCTCATTCAGTCGACAGTTTACCTACTTCAGCCAATCAGGAAGATCATGTTTCCATGGCCACTAATGCTGCTAGAAGATTGCAGACCATGATTGATAACACAGCAACAATATTAGCGATTGAATTGCTGGCTGCGTGTCAGGGGCTTGAATTTCATCAACCGCTTTCAACCTCACCGGTTTTGCAACAAATTTATGCAAAGGTGAGAGCATACGTGGAACCCTACGAAAATGATCGCTATTTTGCACCAGATATTGCCATTATTAAGCAATTGATTCTGGACGGGGAGTTTCGGCTTAGATAATGGTGCGCCTACGCGGAAATGACGCAGATTTTGATAGACACTCTCATTAAATGCTCTTAAAGGAAAAATATATGGAGCTTAAACCATCATTTGAACGTTTACAGCAACATTTTGAGCGTGAACCCTATATTTCTTGCGCAAAGCGGAAGGAAAATTTAATCACATTAAAAAAACTGCTACAAACCAACGCAGAAGAACTAGCGCAAGCGGTAAATGATGATTTCCGTCATCGAGCACGTCATGAAACATTGCTACTGGAAATTTTTCCAGTAATAAATGCAATTAATTACTGTTTAAAACATTTAAAAAAATGGACAAAACGTCGTAAACGACATGTTTCTTGGCTTTTTAAACCCGCTTCAGCTTATGTTTTGCCTCAGCCTTTGGGTGTGGTTGGGATCATTGCCCCCTGGAATTATCCTATTTTCTTAACAGCAGGACCTCTTATTTACGCGTTAGCAGCGGGAAATCGTGTCATGGTCAAGATGTCGGAATTAACACCGGCAACGGGTGATCTTTTTGATAAATTCATTAAACGTTCAAATCTTGCAGATAGCGTTACTATTGTTAATGGCGGGGTTGAAGTAGCTCGCGAATTTGCAAGCTTACCTTTTAAACATTTACTTTTTACTGGCTCGACGAATGTTGGCAAACTGGTGATGAAAGAAGCGGCGCAAAATTTAACGCCCGTGACACTTGAGTTAGGAGGAAAATCACCTGTTTTTGTTTCTACCACAATCAATCCAGAACATTTTGAGCGACTTTTTATGGGAAAGATGGCTAACGCAGGACAAACTTGTGTCGCTCCTGATTATCTGTTAATTCCTAAGCATTGGGAGTCAAGAGTGGAGAAGGCATTGAGGGAGTTTATTCAGCAAAGCTACGTTGCATTCCCGAATAGTCACGATTATTCCAGCATTATTTCCGAGCAACACGAAAAAAGATTACAAGCACTCCTTAACGATGCACGTGAAAAAGGGGCGAGAATCGTGCAGATAGGTGAGGAAGGTATTCAAAGTAAAAAAGTGCCGATCTTTTTGCTATTTGAGCCTAATTATGAAATGGCGGTCATGAAGGAAGAAATATTTGGTCCCCTATTGCCTGTTATTAGCTATCACAATTTGCAAGAAGCCATAGACAAGATTAATTCTCTGCACAATCCTCTGGTTTTTTATTATTTTGGTAACGATAAAGCAGAAAAAAAGGCTTTACAGGAAAAAACCCTTTCAGGAGCATTTGTTGTTAATGATACGCTGACTTATCTTGGTATTGATGATCTTCCTTTCGGCGGTGTTGGCTATAGCGGTATGGGGCATTATCATGGCCAAGAAGGATTTGATACATTTTCTAAATTAAAGCCAGTTTTTATACAAAAACGATTTGCCATGACCCCCTGGTTTTATCCACCATGGGGAAAATTAACCAACTATTTATTGAGCTGGGTAGCTGGTATCCATCTTAAGGAGAAGAAATGACAAAGGTGTTATTTATCACTGGTGGTAGTCGTGGGATCGGCAGGGCTATTGCTCATCGATTTGCAAGAGAAAAAGCCTGCATTACCATCGCTGCTAAGACGGTTGAACCGCATCCAACTCTTGAGGGTACGATTCATACAGTTGCTAAAGAAATAGAAGATCTTGGAGGTCAAGCGCTGCCATTGATGGTCGATGTTCGCAATGAAGAACAAGTTTATCAGGCTATTGCAAAAACAGTAGAGGTCTTCGGTAAGCTTGATATTCTTGTTAATAACGCTAGCGCAATTAGTTTAACCGATACTCTTTCTACACCGATGAAGCGCTATGATTTAATGCAATCGGTAAACACCAGAGCCACTTTTCTTTGCTCTCAGGCTGCAATTCCATATTTAAAAAAATCAGATAATCCACATATATTAACGCTTTCACCACCTTTAACCATGAATAGCAAATGGTTTGCACCTCATCTTGCATATACTATCAGTAAATATGGGATGAGCATGTGTACTTTGGGACTCTCCGAGGAATTAAAATCGCATGGAATCGCGGCAAATTCTTTATGGCCGCGGACAACAATTGGTACTGCAGCGATCCGTGTTCATTTTCCTGAAGAAATTTATAGAGCCAGTAGAAAACCTGAAATTGTAGCAGATGCTGCTCACTGGATTTTAACTCAGCCAGCAACAACAGTAACGGGTCAGTTCTTTATTGATGAACATGTCTTAAGAAATGCTGGTGTTAAGGATTTTTCTGTATATGCTATTGATCCAACGGTTGAGCCTTATCAAGATTTATTTGTATGACGATTGAAATTTACACAGATGGTGCTTGCAAGGGTAACCCTGGCCCTGGGGGCTGGGGAGCGTTGCTTCGTTATAACGGCCATGAAAAGACCATATATGGTGCTGAACCACAAACCACCAATAATCGCATGGAATTAACTGCAGCTATTAAAGCCTTAGAAGCTCTAAAAAGACCATGCGAAGTGGATTTATTTACTGATTCTCAATACTTGCGCCAAGGAATGACCACATGGCTTGCGCAATGGAAAAAGTCTGGGTGGCGTAATTCAAAGCGAGAACCAGTAAAAAATGCTGATCTCTGGCAACAACTGGATGCACTTACCTCACAACATAAGATTCATTGGCATTGGGTAAGAGGTCATACTGGTCATCCCGAAAATGAAAGAGCTGATGCTTTAGCCAATAAGGCTATCCTTGAACTTCTGCAGACTTTTTCACGAGGGACCTAGATGGGTGATGCAACTTGCCCCACCTTCACTGGATTCTAGGGCATTGCGTACATGGATGTTTCCAATTAGTCTTAAGTTTTTACTCAAAATAAGTACTATACAATTGCAAATAGGTTCCATCTCGTTCTATCTCTAATAATACTTTATTTATTTTTTCTATTAATTCCGCGTTTTCAGGTAATGCCATTACGCCGTAACCTTCACCTACAAGAAAGGGATTTCCTATGAGGATAAACTTTCCTCCATCGTGTTGATCCCAATACACTGCGAGTGGTTGATCAAGAAAAGCCGCTTTAATTTCTTTATTATTTAGGGCAGCAATAACTTCCATAGGACTATCAAATAACGCTAACGTAAACTTATCTCCGAATTTATGCACAAGAAAATCTTCTAACGATGTTCCCCGTATAACCCCTATTTTACTCCCAAATAACTCTTCTATTGAATGAATTCCATATTCCTCTAACAGCAAAAACTGGCCTCTGCAAACCGCATAGGGATAACTAAAAATATATTCAGTCTCTCTTATTGGAGAAATAGTAATACCGCCAATAGCCAAATCGATTTTTTTTTCCTGTAGTGCATCAAATAAATCTGGAAACATCATGGGCTTAAATTGGCATGTCTCATTTAGTCGTGAACAAATAATTAACATTAGATCGATATCAAATCCGCCTTCCTGAGTCACAAAAGGAGGTTTGAAAGAAATGTTTCCTACAACAATATTGGCGGAAGCAAAATTGGTCTCTAGCAAAAGAATAGCTAATAATATTCTCCAGGATTTCATCATCAATCCTTGAGTAAGTTATCATTTAAAAGTATAGACCGGGTATTCGAATAGTTTCCTTTGAGGCTGATTTTATTCTTAATTTGAAGTACTATTCCGAAAAATCACGAAGAAGGTTCCTAATCTAATGTTGCGTTATATTTTTGCATTGATCTTTACGGTGTGTCTCTTAAACCAAGCCATTTGTGCCCAAACGCTATCAGAGAAAATTGAAGCACTTATTGAAAAAGAGCTCCCGCATGCAACCATCGGGATCCTTGTTAAAGATGCTCAAACAGGGGAAACCTTATACAGTAAAAATAAAGATAAGTTGTTTTCTCCTGCCAGCAATATGAAAATATTTACTGCCGCAGCCGCATTCTATCAATTAAGCCCTAATTATCATTTTTTAACGACGCTTGCGCAAAAAAATCATGATTTCTACATCACATTCAGCGGCTCCCCTTCCTTGACAACAGTGAATCTGATGGATTTGTTGTTAAATTTAAAAAATAAAGCAAAGGTGATAACGGGAAATATCATCCTTGATATCTCGCGTTTTAAACCTCCTTATTATGCGTCAGGTACTTCCTATGACGATCTTGGATGGTATTACTCTGCCCCAGACACAGCAGCGATATTGGATGAAAACAGCGTGGATTTTGATGTCATTAGTTCAAAAAAGCTTGGGGAATTGGCGCAGATTATACCTAAGTTACCTGACCCCCCTTTAACGATTATTAATCAAGTAATTACAGTGAGTAAGGAAGAAGAAAAAAATCATTGTAATTTAAATGTTGACATTGAAGCCAATAACACCTTGCGACTATTTGGCTGTATAGCTCAAGAGGACCAACCAAAGACCATGAAACTAGCAGTACCCGATCCTGTTTTAATGGTAAGACGATTAATTAAAAAGGCTCTTATTACTCATGGGGTTTTGCTAAAAGGAAAAATAATCACTGGCCATGCTCCTCTTGATGCTCAACCCATTGTTAGTTTTCAATCTGATGATTTAATCCAATTAATCACTCATATGTTACAAGAGTCGGATAATTTATATGCAAGCAGTTTAAGCAAGCAGTTGGCTTATGAAGTAACAGGAGATGGTTCTTATAAACAAAGTGCTTTTGCCATTAAAAAAATATTAACCCAGCATACCCATCTTGATTGGTCTCAAGTTGAACTGGCAGATGGCATAGGCACTCGTTATAACTTAGTGACGCCTGAGCAAATGGTTGTACTTCTCACTGATATCTACAATGATAAGAATATACAACCCGTTTTTCTAAAGGCTTTGCCACAGGCGGGTGTATCAGGCACATTGAAAGACAGGATGAAAAAAACAAAATTAGATAAAATGGTATTTGCCAAAACTGGCACAATGCACGATATATCGTCTTTATCAGGTTACATCATCTATCCAAATGGCAAATCGCTTATTTTTTCCATTATTATCAATGGTGTAAATGCTCCTATAAATGCAGCCAGGTCCCTCGAAGAGAGAATATTACTTTTGCTTGATAGTGAACAGCTAGCGTTAGGATAGGGGGTATAC
Source organism: Legionella lansingensis (assembly GCF_900187355.1). Taxonomy (NCBI): domain Bacteria; kingdom Pseudomonadati; phylum Pseudomonadota; class Gammaproteobacteria; order Legionellales; family Legionellaceae; genus Legionella; species Legionella lansingensis. Next base: position 1,265,472 of record NZ_LT906451.1, read on the forward strand.
ATATGAAGAAAAAAATTGCCGAATAGTCAAGACCATTCGGCAATTTATCTAATATGGAGTCTGGCTCTTAAGCCAACCTATTTAGACTAAATTCGGAGTACAATTCAGAAATATCTTTAACTTGAGTTCGCGTTTTTTCTCCGTGAGAAAAGAAACTATGCACTTTGTATCCTGCTTTTCTTAATTTCTTCTCTTCTGCAATCAACTTACTTGCCGTATCATCATCAATGAAAGTGAGTTCAAAGTTACTCAGAATAAACTCAGCTTGCTCCATGCTAGTGACTTTAAGAACTGGAGATGTCGGAAAACCCTCACGAGGCTTTAAATATTTTGCTTCCATTTCCTCGAATCGTTCTAAAAGTTGGTTGGCTGTTTTAATATCAATCAAAGTCTCTTTTGTTATTTTTTGAATTGTCTTAAACTCATCACAATTCAAGGATGGAATTTGAATTGTAAAACGAGAAGGCTTATAGTTGTTATTTACATAGATTGGTCCATGGTATACAGGTAGTCCTGCTATATAGCTACACCCCCTAACCATGAATACGTCACTGTAGTCAATGACACTTTTTTTGCCAACGGGAACAACACCACTAATTTCGCATTCCTTAGTTATATCCCAATCTCTCTCTTGATCCTCAGCAACCAATACTTCTTGTTGACATCTAATCTTATCTACTGATTCCGTGACATCTATAGAAATTTTAGGTGGGTTCGTTACGATTACCTTACCTCCTAAACTAGCAAATTTTGCTGCTATGTGATCATACTTAGACGTTGAAGTAAATTTATAACTTCCGTTGAAAACAGTAGCATAATCTTGAAGGCTATCCCTCTCTCCTTGTGGGGTAAATAAATCTAGAAAACTTAATTTTTTATTAGACTTACGTATACCACGAAAAACGACTGAGTGGGGATTAAAAACCGCCTTATCGTGATTCCCCGTTATACTGGTATGATGTTGTGTACTGCTCCAAAGCTTGCTTGATGTGGAGCTCCAAAGCTTGCTTGATGTGCTTAAGCTCGAATGCTTGTCTGACGTGCTTGAGCTTGAATGCTTGTCTGACGTGCTTGAGCTTGAATGCTTGTCTGACGTGCTTGAGCTTGAATGCTTGTCTGACGTGCTTAAGCTTGAATATGATCTATATGAGTTATGGTAACCAATGGTTCCCCATATCATGGGGCTTGTCGATGATATTGTTGATGATGTTGTCCATGATGTTGTCCATGATGTTGTGCATGATGTTGTCCATGATGTTGTCCATGATGTTGATGCCTGCCATCCTTTATCGCTTGCCAGCATTGCTCTTATACTTTGTGTACTACGCATAATTAATGATCTCTTAATGACAATGGGTTAGATGCTCTAATTTTGAGCATTGAGCATAACTGATTCACATTAAGAAAATCTTAAAATGTGTGTAATAAATTGAAATTTTCGCAAAAAACTTAGCATAATGAGATAAAAATAAATCATTTTAATAATTAAATTGTAAATTTTTGGTTTGATTCTTGACTTCTGACGAAAAAAAATTGCCGAATAAGTTTAAACCTATTCGGCAATTTTACCGTTTAATATGGAACAGACACTCATTTATCCAATGAATGACCTGCATTAAACCATTGGAGTAAATTCAGAGTACAACTCAGAAATATCCTTAACTTGAGTTCGTGCTTTTTCTCCATGAGAAAAGAAACTATGCACTGTGAATCCTGCTTTTCTTAGTTTCTTCTCTTCTGCAATTAACTTACTTGCCGTCTCTTCATCGATGAAAGTGAGCTCAAAGTTATCTAAAATAAACTCAGCTTGCTCCATGGTGGTGATTTTAACCACCGAAGTTGTCGGAAAACCCTCACGAGCCTTTAAGTATCTCTTTTCCATTTCCTCTAATCTTTCTTTAAGTTGGTTAGCAGTCTTAAAGTCAATTAGAGTCTCTTTTGTAACCTTTTGGATCAACTTAAACTCTGCACTATTCAGGGATGGAATTTGAATAGTAAAACGAGAAGGTTTATAGTCTTTGTTTACATAGATTGGTCCATGATATACGGGTATTCCTGCTACAGATGCAAATACACCCCTAACCATGAATACATCAGAGTAGTCAATGACACTTTTTTTGCCTTCAGGAGCCACACCACTAATTTCGCATTCTTTAGTTATATCCCAATCTTTTTCTGGATCCTCAGGAATCCAAGCTTGGCGTTGACTTTTTATCTTTTCTATTGATTCCGTGACATTTATAGAAATTTTAGGTGGATTCGTTACTATAACCTCACCTCCAGAACGAGCAAATTTAGACGCTATGTGATCATATTTAGTTGTTGAAATAAATTTATAACTTCCGTTGAAAACAACAGCATAATCTTCAATGCTATCTTCCTCACCTCTAGGAGTGTATAAATCTAGAAAGCTTAATTTCTTAAGTTGGTTACGTACACCACGAAAAACCACTGACATGGGGTAGAACACCGCGTCACTACACCCGGTTATATTGGTATAATGTAGTGTACGGTTCCAAAGCTTGCTTGATGCGCTTGAATATGATGTACTTGAGCTTGAGTACGATTTATATGAGATATGGTAACCCATGGTTCCCCATAATGTATAGCTCGTCCTTGATGTCGTCCATGATTTTGATGCCAGCCATGATTTATCGCTTGCCAACATTGCTCTCATGCTTTGTCTACTTTTCATAGGTGATGACCTCTTATATCTTGTCATTAGATCTAACGACAATAACTTATGCTTTATGAGTTAATTTTGAACATTGAATATAACTAATTTACATTAAGAGAATCTTAAGAGGTGTGTAACAGATTACGGTTTATGCGCAAAATTTACCATAATGAGATAAAATAAATCATTTTAATGATTGAATTGTAAATTTTGTGTTCATTTCTTGGAGAGTAAGGTATAATTTTTGAGGTTATATTATGGAGGATAAATATGTTCAGAGTAGGCCCTTTTTTTATTCGTAACCTTAGTCCAGTAGGCAAGTCCGTCAAATCTTACCTGATTGCTGAGCAAAACCCTTACAAATCAGTTGAAAAGTTAAGTGAGCATTTAACTAAGCAAGGCTATTTTTCTTTTACTCCTACCAGCGAAGCAATAGCAAGGCATACGGGTGTCGCACCCAGAACCCCCATTTCTATCGTTGAAACAGCAGATGAAGAAGGATTAATTTCTGAAGTTGAGAATTTTTCACGACGACCAAAATAAAGTCATTTATTGAATGAGCTAGGAGATTCTTTGCTACGCTTAGAAAGACAGTTGTATTCTGTTGTACTGAGCATCACGAAGGGACCTTCTGAATTCTTGGAGATCTTCGCTGTACACAAATGACAGGAGTTATGTCAATCTTAACCGATGAAGGATCTCCAAAAACCCAAGAGATCCTTCATTGTGCTTTAAATGACATTTTTTGAAATCTATTAAAAACCAAACTGATTCGTATTAACCCAATCACTGGTAATTAATGTCCACCAATCGGTAGCGAGTCCTTGCAGGACATAGTCGTAAGGTAGCCAACCATAACCCTCCTCACCCCATTCCGTTCCCCAGGAATTGCGAATCAATAATGCGCCCTTCGTTGTGGCGCCATTAATTTTGTTGGTGATTTTTTTGTTATCATCGTAACCTATAGCGACTACGGCGTGACCACCTTCCATTTTTTCCATGGCAGAAGGGAAGGGAATGCAACCATCATCATTGGCTTGTGCAATACTGCTATAAACAGTAAATCCAAACATGGAAGGATAATTACCAGCCAAATAGCGTTTAATACGAGTTAGCAACTCCTTCTTGTTCACATCAATATCGAGCCGAAAATAGCGAATCGCTTGGTAGTTTTTGGCGTAAGAATATAGAAAACTACTTGGTTCCTCATCCCAGTCGGGGTTTACGGAACCTGAACCATTAGCATTATATGGCAGGTATTTTTCAGGGGGTATTCCAAATAATCGCATTGCTCCCATGGTTGTTCGCAAAAATGCGCCAGTATCACCTGTCCAACCAAGCAAATTTCGTGTCACTTTGTATAAAAATAATCGTGAGGCATCATGATGCAAACCAAACGCGCGGTTTTCAAAATACTCCAATAGACCAACGCCTGCATTTGCAGTACACGAACCCAAATTAGCTTGGTCTTCAATGGGCGGACACCACGGACGCAGATCTTGCTTCGTCGGTAGGGTTACTTTGTTTGAGCCTTCAAGCTTCATGCTTTTGAGACTCTTGGCAACGTTTGTGTGCGCTGTTTCAGATACCTTTGTAGACTCAGGAGTTAAATCCCGGTAATCAGGATAATCCGGCAGCCACCCAAAACTATGATGCATTTCCATTGTGTTTCTCCATATCCGTATGTTAATACGTTAAGAAAATATTGCTTTTGTATATTTAGTCTATTTTAAATTAGATATCTGTCAAGAATCATTACATAATGAGCAATATATGCTCATTGAATTTCTAGTTATTTAAGCCTAAAATTGATTTAAATAAGGACAAATGGATAATTGCTGATCATGTAAGGAATGACACGGATATGTCCAAGAATAAATCACAGCTCCCTCAGCAGCAAAAAATGGTGGCTTGGTATGATCCTGCACAGCTTTGTAAAACCGCAATCGATGTTGTTATTTCATTGGTGTTTGGTAGGCATGCAGATTACCGTCTAATTGAAGCGCTTTCGCTACCTGATAGCAATACATTTTATGATTACTCACACATAGAAGGACAAAAAGAATTTTGGATAGATTATGTTGCTGATTTAGGTGATGGCTGGAATTCAACGTATACGATTGCCTACACCATTGCTCAATCTCATTTGACTATACAGGATGAACATGGAATCAGCCACGGGACGAAGCGTGGTTCAATCTTAATTTTTGGTGGTGATACTGTCTATCCGACAGCGAGTCGTAGTCAGTACAAAAAACGACTTGTTGTTCCGTACACGACAGCACTTCGTGAAACAACAGAACCGCATCCGGATCTCTATGTCATCCCCGGCAATCATGACTGGTATGATAGTCTTGTCGCTTTTACACGTTTATTTTGCGCAAAACGTTGGTTTGCTGGTTGGTGCACGAAACAGGATCGAAGTTATTTTGCCATAAAATTACCCTACCATTGGTGGCTCATTGGCACTGATATGCAACTGAGTTCAGATATCGATGATATGCAGATAAAATTTTTAAAATTTATTGCTTCACGAATGGATGAACAGGACAAGGTGATTCTCTGCACGGCTGAGCCTGAGTGGATTTTTGCGAAATTCTATGGTGACGTTGATCCAGAGTACAATGAAAATAATCTAGCCTTTCTAGAAGATACCTTATTTAAAGATAAAGTTCTCATTTTTCTTACCGGCGATTTGCATCATTATCGCAGACATGAAAATCCTAAGGGCGTACAAAAAATTATCGCAGGCGGTGGTGGGGCATTTCTTCATCCTACCCATGGTCAGGATGTATCCGTCTTGCCGGGCGATTTTACTCTGAAGAAAAGTTTTCCTGATCCAGCCACATCAAAAAAATTATGTTGGCGAAACGTTGGTTTTCTTTTCTTAAACCCCTATTTTGGGATCATAACGGGTCTATTTTACGTGCTCACAAGCTGGTCAGTAAAAACCGATTTAAGCGGTTTTGGCATAAGTGATTTGGGAACAGTTATCAGTAGGGTAATTAATGAAGCATTAAAAACACCCATGGGACTATTTTGGGTTGTTGCAGTTATTTTGGGTTTCATTATGTTTACTGATACGCATTCACGTTACTACCGTATTATTGCGGGCTCTCTCCACAGTATCACTCATTTGTTTGCCGCATTTCTTTTAGGATGGGCGGCTATTTTGTTCTCCAGTTATCTTGGCTTTTCATATGATTCTACACCCCAATTGCTGTTAACAGGGGTACTGATTTTTATAGGAGGGTGGATCATTGGATCCTTTATTATGGGTATCTATTTATTGATATCGTTGAATGTGTTTGGTCGCCATAGTAATGAGGCTTTTTCTTCTCTTGCCATTCAAGACTGGAAGAATTTTCTTAGAATAAAAATTGAACCCACGGGTGTGACCATTTATCCAATTGGGGTGCGAAGAGTGCCACGTAAATGGAAAATGCGAGATCCAAATGTCACGGGCCCTGACTTGATACCTGATGATCCGAAAGCAACCACCCCGGAACTTATCGAAAAGCCCTTTAAAATTCATAGGCATAAGTAGGGAGGATTCCAGTGATGTCAAGACTTTCTTCTCCTCATTATGCATTGCAAGCTCATTATCCTATTGTGGTTATTGGATCGGGCTATGGGGGTTCCATTGCTGCCTCAAGACTTACTCGTGCTGGACAACGTGTATGCCTTCTAGAAAAGGGTAGAGAATTTAGGGTTGGAGAATACCCCAATAATGAGTTAGACATGCTTAAAAATCTCCAAATCAGTGGTCTACCAGACTGTCGTGGCTCGCCTACAGGTCTTTATCATGTGTATTTTGATAAAGAAATCAGTGCCTTTGTAGGTTGTGGCTTAGGGGGGACTTCACTTGTTAATGCGAATGTTTCTTTGCGCGCAGAAAAACGTGTCTTTGAGGATCCTTGTTGGCCGAAAGCATTAAGGAATGAGGTATCAACCCTTCTCGAAGAAGGGTACAAGTATGCTGAAGAAATGCTGAAACCAACACCTTATCCCGAAGCATTTCCACCACTTGCCAAAATGCAGGCCCTGGAGAAGTCGGCTGCTTCCCTGCAAGAGACGTTTTATCGCCCACCCATAAATGTGACCTTTCAGGAGGGCATTAATCACGTTGGTGTTACCCAACATGCCTGCAAGTTATGTGGTGATTGTGTATCAGGATGCAATTATGCTGCAAAAAATACTCTCATAATGAATTACTTGCCTGATGCTAAAAACCACGGTGCATTTATTTTTACGCAAATTGCCGTGCAATATTTAGAACGCATAGACGAGCGATGGGTTATTTATTATCAAGATCTATCAGAAGAGGGTGGCTTGCATCAACGTAAGCATTT